>JAPUKZ010000128.1 GCA_027295405.1 Gammaproteobacteria bacterium | reverse complement strand
TCGATAACAGCTTGCTGGCCAAATTCGAACATGCGCTCCCAGTAATCCAGAATCTGGATAAAGCGCGGCCGGGTAATCGGCCAGAAATGGCCCGGCACCCACAGGTCCCAGTCCAGGCTGAGAAAGCGTCTCATCACCGGCACATAGTGGCTCATATGCCAGTCCATCAAGGTCGCATAACCGACGCCATCGGCGACTGTGTCCACCATGAAAACGGTTTTGCTCTGTGGGAACCAGGCGGCAATATTGCCATCTCCGTGGGTAGGCCCCGGGTAGATCAGCTCAAAATAACAGCCGTCGATCTCGTAAGAGGTCCGCTCATCCTTGAATGTTTCGTGGGCAGCCAATTGACCGTCTGACTGGCGGCCCACTATCACCCGGTTGGCGTAGTCGTGGGCGATAATTTTTGCGTCCAGCGCCATATCGGCGGCGTAGCCGGTGTGGTCCAGGTGCTCGTGGGAATAAACGATGGTATGCACCGGTTTCTTTGGGAACACTCGACCAATCGCCTGCTGATAGGCACGCGCCGTGCCGGGCGTACCAAAGGTGTCGAAGGCTATACAGCCTTGCTTGCCCTCCAGAAATATGGTGCGGTAGATCCCCTCACTGGCGGTCCAGATATTATCGCGCAGCGGCTGGTAACAAATATCACGGTACGCCCCCTGAATAGGCTGCTCGCCGCCGACAGTAAATATGCCGCAGTGCTCTGCGCAGTTGTGTTCACCCTGGCTCATCGTGTTCTCTCCATCACCGTGTTCCCAGCAGGCTACCTTAGGTGCCCTCGACCCGGATGTCTTGTCCAGCAGGGCAACAGGCGTTGACTTGTAGCGCAGCGTGCCGACCAATCCCTCGCGCGTTAGCTGCGCGAGGGATCAGCGCTTAGTGCGGTGAGTCGGAGGTTCGCTGAAAGACTGCGAACCTCCAACTCACGACACTAGCCCGCCAGCGACTGGTGCTCTACCGAGGAACGGGAACCCTTGCCGTGCAGTAATTCGAAGATGGCCGTGGCCGAGTTGAACGTGTCGCCGACAATCACACCTTCAGCAACCAGGGCGTCCTGAACCGCCGCAGAAATGGTGTGCAAGGGGGCACCGCCGCCCTCGCCACAACCCTTGGCGCCGTTAAAGGTGAAGGGCGAGGGAGACTCCTGACTGGCACAGGTAAGATCGGGCATATTCAATGCGGTAATCGGGGTGTAATCCGAGAAGGAACTGGTCATCAGGTTACCCCCCTCATCGTACAGGTAATTCTCCATAATTGCCGCGCCGATGCCGTGCGCGGTCGCGCCGTGAACCTGCCCCTCCACTATTTTAGGGTTGATCTGCTTGCCGCAATCATCCACCACCGCATAGCCCAGGATCCTGGGCTGGCAAGTGTACTTGTCCACCTCAACCACAGCAATATGTACCTGTGCGGCGTAGGTCAGGGTCAGGTTGCCGTATTTCTTCTCCAGATCCGGCAGCTCGAATTTGGGGCGAAACACATAGCGTACATTGAGGGAAACATCATCCAGTTCATCCGGCAGGCCGGCATTGTTGGTGTTAACGATATTGGCGAGATACATAAAAGGAATGGCTTTTTCAGTGCCGGGCACAGTCAACTGGGCGCCCATCTCCCCCATCCCGAATTCCAGCTCCTCCTCTTCCGCCTGCAGGGCATGAGCACCCAGGCGCAGGATCTCCTTTTTCAGTTTTACCGCCGCACCATGCACCGCACCCAGCCCGGTAACCGCAAACTGGCTGGCATAGGTGCCGGAATGGCCGGTATGACTATTGCGAGCGGTGTCAGTGCCCGGACGCACATGCACCAGGTCGGGACCCAGACCCAGTTCATCCGCCACCACCTGGGCAGTGGCGGTCTCGTGCCCCTGGCCGGAGGGCACCGTACCCAGCGATGCCACGATCGAACCGTCAATATCGATCTTCAGGGTGCACACTTCAGAATTGCCGGAAAACGGTGCGTCGGGATTGACGATCTGGGCCTGGCCAAAGTTGTTGGTACCGGAATCCAGCGTGGTGCCGATACCAATACCCAGCCAGCGCCCCTCCTCCCGGGCCTGGCGCTGCTTTTCTTTCCAATCATCCCAGCCGATCAAAGCTTTGGCCGTGTCCAGCATCTGGTGATAATCCCCCGAGTCATACACACAGCCATTGGGTGTGGTATAGGGAAATTCGTCAATGTAGTTGCGACGACGCATCTCATCGGTGGGAATACCCAACTGGTGCCCGCATATGTCAAGTACACGCTCCATGAACCACAGATGTTGCAAGCGGGAATAGCCCCGGTTAGGTACGGCCGGGCATTTGTTGGTCGCATACTGCCTGAAGTCTATACGCAGGTTCCTAACCTTCAGGGAGCCGGGTAACACCTGTGACCAGATCACGCAGCCCAGCGGTTCATAGCGCGGGAACGCGCCGCAGTCATCCAGGTGCCGGGAACGCACCGCGGTAATCACCCCGTTCGCATCCAGTGCCACCTCGGTGTCCAGGAAAGTACGCTCGCCACCGTGACCACCCGCCAGCAGGTTTTCGTTGCGGGTTTCAATCCATTTCACCTGCTGACCGCCGACTTTGCGCGAGGCCAGAGCGGCAATCGTCATGCCTGGATAGCTGGTTATCTTGTTGCCGAAGGAACCACCGATGTCGTGACTGCGGCAGCGGATTTTGTCGATACTCACGCCCAGTGCGGGCGCCATCATCTGCATGCCGATGGTGGGAAAGGTGTTGGTGGAAAAGAACTCGATTTCACCGCGGTTGTCCCAGCTGGCGACGCAACCGTTGGTTTCCAGCGGGGTGCTGGAAAATCGGTGGAAGTGCAAGCGGTCGATCTTGACAATATGGGCCGCCTCGGCAAATGCAGCATCCAGGTCACCGTACTCGTAGACCCCCTCCCAGACCTTATTGGTGCCACTGCCGGGATGCAGGATGGACTTATCCTCGGCCGCGGCTTCCACGCTCATTACCGCCTCCAATACCTCGTAGTCCACCTCCACCAGTTCCGCCGCATCCGCCGCGATGCGCGGCGTTTCCGCGATCACGGCCACCACCGGTTCACCCTGGTATATGGCCTTATCCACCGCCATCGGGTAATCCTGGATACTGGCGCCGGGTTCCGGGCCAATCTGCATATAGGGTTCCATGACAGCGGCAATTTCGGCACCGGTCAGGGTGGTGATAACACCGGGCAGCGCCTGGGCCTCGCTGACGTCAATGCTGAGAATCCTGGCGTGGGCATAGGGTGAGCGCACCATCGCCAGGTGCAGCATATCGCTGGTCTGCAAGTCATCCACAAACAATCCGTTACCACGAACCAGGCGCGAATCTTCCTTGCGGCGCAGAGGGCTACCGACCCAGCTTTCGCTGCCCTTGCGATCCATCTCAATGGAATCTGCGGCGGCAATCTTCCCCAACGTGGACGGCGCCTCGTCGGCCTTGAGTACTTTTCGCGTGGGTGGTTTTGCCAACAAACGCAGGGCTGGCTTTTCCTGCGGTTCCGGCTCGCTGGCAAGCACTGGCACTTCCGGCGGCGACCACAGCCCCAGCAGGGCCAGCAATTTCTGCCACAAGCCCTGTGGCTGGGCAGCCCGGGCGGCAAGGATGGCCGCGGCCTCGGCCTCGGACGACAATGCCAGTTGCAAGCTGCCGATCAGGCGATTGATTTCGGCCTCCGCATAACCGCGCATACTGCCACCGGCCAGGGACAACACCTTGCCGTAGATCTGGGTCTCCCCACTCCACCTGATCAGGGTTTCATCGCCCGCATCCTCCAGGTCAAAAGCGGCAATCATGTTATAGGCGCCGCCCATTACTTTGCCGCGACCCACGTACTCGGCGCGCAGCGGTGCCTCGGCAGCCTCCAGGGTCAGTTCGGTGGAAGCCACCCCATAGATCCTGCCAATGCCCACTTTGACCTTCAGATTCGCAGTTTTTTCGTCCTTCATCTCCATGCTGTGAAAAGTGGGTAGCAAGGGCGCAAATTTTTGCGGGTCGGACAGCAGTTCGAATGCCTCCTGCCGCGGTATGGCGACGCTGAATTCGCCGTCAAATTTCATTTCCATGGCTCAAGCCTCCCGCAATTCATTGGCGGCGGCATGCACCGACTTGATGATGTTCTGGTAGCCAGTACAGCGGCAGACATTGCCCGCTATTCGTTTCTTGATGTCTTTGTCGCTGGGATTCGGAATCTCGTCCAACAAAGCGCTGGCAGACATCAACATGCCCGGCGTGCAATAACCACACTGCAGGCCGTGGTGCTCGGAAAATGCTTTCTGCAAGGGGTGTAGACCGGCCTCTGTGGCCAGACCTTCCACGGTGGCGACCTTCGCCCCATCCGCCTGTACCGCAAACAGGGTGCAGGACTTTACCGCATCCCCATCGAGCCGGATGGTGCAGGCGCCGCAGTAACTGGTATCACACCCGATATGGGTACCGGTCAGTCTCAGCTCCTCGCGCAAGAACTCCACCAGCAACATCCGCGGTTCGACCGAGCGTTGGTAAGACTTGCCGTTGACTGTGATTTCAATATCTACCGCTTCGACAAACTCAGGCTTGGTCTCAGACATAGTTGTGCTCTCCCTCAATGTTTTCTCCTTTAGCGCGCTGTAAGGCCTTGGCACCGACCTGCAGGAACAGACCCCGTAGTACGCTGCGCTTATAGTCGGCGCTGCCGCGTACATCCGCTGGAGGATTGGTATCGGCGATGATGAGTTCTCCCGCCGCTCGCAGATCCTCCTCCGTAAGCCGGGTACCCACCAGGGCCGCATCCGCCGCTGCCGATGTGACCGGTCGGGACGCCACGGCGCTGAGCACGCAGCGCGCTGCGATACAGACGTCATTCTCGTCCAGGGTCAGTTGTATTCCGACCGCTGCCGTGGGATAAGCAGGCGCCGAGCGCTTGTAGCCGATGTAGGCGCCACCGCTGCGAGCCGGCGGCAGTGGTATGCGAACACCCGTCACCAGCTCACCGGTTTGCAGTACCGTGGTGTAGGCGTCGGTGATAAAATCATCTATCGCGACTTCGCGTTTTCCTCCCGGCCCCTGGATCTCGACGATCGCCGCCATGGTGTGCAACATGGGCGCCCAATCCGTACTGGGATCACCGGTACTTATTGATCCGCCAATGGTACCGCGGGCTCGCACCTGCGCATCCGCGATACCGCCAGCGCAGTCACGCACCGACGGTAGCCGCTGGGCGACCGAGGAGGCCGCGATACGCGCGTGTGTGGCCAACGCGCCGATACGTGCTTCGGACTCGCCCAGCTGTATCTCGTCAAGGTCAGGAAGGCGACCGATGTCGACCAGATCGGTCACATCACCCACGCGCATTTTCAACATGGGGATCAGCGTTTGTCCGCCAGCCAGGGGCTTGGCGTCCTCTCCCAGGCGCTGCAGCAACTGCAACGCGGCATTCAGGTTTTCCGGACGATGATAGCGAAACGGTGCTGGGTACATCATTCTCCCCTTGTTTTTAGCTAATTGTGGGACGTAATATATTTAAACTCGTACAATTCCTGCGACGGGCGCGACGCCAGTCCCATACTGGCGGCCATGCTGTCTATAGCTGACTGTAGCAGACTTTCGTAGCTGTAGCCGAACGGGTTGTAACAGTCGCGGATCACTGCCACGGCCTGCTCCAGGCGCTGCGCAGGCTGGTCGAAAGTGCCGACCAGTACCTCGCGCAGGAGCGTCTGGTCATCATCGAACACTTTCTTCATGGCCTCCTGATATATGCTGACCATCGTCGCCACCAGTTGCGGCTGTTCATCATAGAGCTCGCTGGACACGGCCAAACCGGTACTCGGTAAGCGCAGGCTGTCACCGACAAATGCCAACTGCCGCGGCCCCCGTGCCTCTACCTCGTGGGGCAGGTACAACGAACTCAATAATCCGGCGTCGACGCTGCCAGTGGTTATCAGCGCCAGGCGTGCAGTATTGTCCCGCGAGGGCAGTAATCCCGGTGAGACACCGGCATCGCGCAACAGCTTGCGCAGGAATCCGGACGGTGGTGCTGCATCGGGGAACGTGGCCACCCGGGCCTGGGACAACTGTGCAATCGAGTCAATGCCAACGCGGCCGTACAGCCAGAACATGGGCCGGTCACAGGCAACGAACACTACCTTGCGCTTCTCCCCCCTCAGAAAACTGGCGAGGGCGGCACCACAGGAGGCGTGAAATGTATTCGCCGGCAGCGCCTCATCAGGCACGTAAGTGGTATCCATCAGGGTGACCGACAGGCCTGCGTCAGCGTAGTAACCGGCCGCCTCGGCGATGCCGTGGCACAGCAATTCGTGAACATCAAAAGCCTTGAAGCCCAGACAAATCTGCTTCATGCCAGCCCCGCCTGCGTTGCCGCCAGGCGGCCAGTGACATGCGGTATCACCTTGTCGGCAAAGGTCTCAAGATAGGGCAGAGGATCGGGCATTCCGGCCGGCCAGACGAAGCCGTCGATACCCAGGTCGGCCAACACCTGAAAGCGCTGCACCGCCTCTTCCGGTGTACAGGCCACGGCGATGGCGTCAAAGATGCGATCAGTCAACAGATCGCTTTGCCGGGAGTCGTTACTGGCGTGCTGCGCGTAATCGTATTGGGCCTTCATCTGCGCCAGATCTTCATACAGCGCATCGTCAAAGTACTCCCGTGGCACCGTGCTGAATACCGTTCCCGCTGCGACCGAGGCGTAGCCCTTGAGTTCCTGTTTGGCCTGCTCGCGGTCATCTGCTACCGCGGTTGCGACCCGCATATACAATTTGAGATCGTGAAGACTGCGGCCCGCTTCCTCGGCGCCCTTGCGAATATTATCCAACGCATACTGCACCAGCCTGGGATCGCTTCCCACCTGGAACAATACCCCATCGGCGATGCGACCGGCCAGCTGCAAGGAGCGCGGCCCGGAACTGGCCATGATAATGGGCACTTCCCGGGTGGACCATGCCATCTGAATTTCCTTGCCCTCGTACTCGACGGGTTCACCTTTCAGCAGCGCTCTCAGCACCGCAATCTTGGTTTCGAATACGGCTAGCCGTTCCGGCTTCAGACCCAGGTTGTGCACGGCGCTTTCACCGACCCCGATGCCGCAGATGGCGCGGCCATCGGACAGTTCCTGCAGGGTAGCCCAACTATTGGCCAGCACTGCGGGGTGGCGGGTGACCGTGTGGGTAACACCCGTAGCCAGTTGCAGAGTGCTGGTCTGCGCGGCCAAAACCGCTAGAATGCTATAGGCATCACGCATGACCGAGTGTGAATCCGCCATCCAGATGCCGGTATAACCCAGTTCTTCTGCACGCCGCCCCAGCGCGAGACAGTCCTGCACGGGGCGATTTGGCAGGCAGCCTATGTGAAAGGATACAGGCATAATATTTCTCAACCTTCTATTACTCAACATTGTCAGGAAAACATCGGAACCGATACACTAGTCCCTCACCCATTGCACTGTCTTGTTCCTGCGGGCAGAGTCTATTGACTCACAATGCCTTACAATGGGCCTATGAGTAAGTGGCAGGACTTGATGCCCAGCGCTGAGCTGGTAGTCGGGCAGGTGATGGCAATCAGCTGGCAAGGCGAGGATTTGCTGTTGTACCGGACGGCACAAGGGGAATGTCGGGCGCTGAATGCCTACTGCCCGCATATGGGCAACTATATGCCCAGTGGGCTTGCACCCGGCCAGTCGATCTCTGCACTACTGCGGGATTCCGAGATCCACTGTCCGTTCCACGGCTGGAGCTTTGACGGCCTGGGTCGGTGTACCCACATACCGGCAGGGCAGCGAGTTCCCCCTGCGGTACGCAAAGGCCAGCCTGTCGCGCGATGCTGGCCTTTGCGGGAGAGCGGCGGTCAGATTCAGATAGCGCCAGTTTGATAGCACCAGCGCTTGCACGCTCGCAGGAATAGTGTAAGCGCGAAAGGCAATCGACTCAGGCGAGAACACGATATGAGGCTGTGGGCTATCACTTCTATAACGACTTCGAAACGGCACCGGCGATTCGCCAGTCGATAGAAGAGTCTTACCAGGGACCACTGGTATTTGCGCATGACATGATGGTTTTTAATGTGACGTATAGCCGTCAGCTGTTTTTCTAGAATATATCGCCGTCACGGGACGAGACGTACTCACCCTTCCAACCGAACTGGCGGATTTCATCCTCCATTTGATTGGGGTTGTTGGTGAAGTTCTGCTCGTGATAGGTGACCAGGAGCCCGGGTTTGTTCTCCTGCGCCAGGGCGACAATCTCCTTGGTGGAGGAGTGCATCATCGCTTTTTGCTGCGCCACCGGAATTTTCTTGTTCTC
>JAPUKZ010000127.1 GCA_027295405.1 Gammaproteobacteria bacterium | reverse complement strand
TTTTGCGAACAGCTGGGCGCCGTGCGTGCCATCAATTACCGGGAGCAGGATTTCGTGGAGGAACTGCGCGCCGAGACCGAGGGACGCGGTGTCGACGTGATTCTCGATATGGTCGGTGGTGATTATGTCGATCGCAATATCCAGCTGGCGGCGGTGGAGGGGCGTATCGTCAACATAGCCTACCTGCAGGGCTCACAAATAGAAGCCAACCTGATGCCGGTGATGCTCAAGCGACTGGTGCTTACCGGTTCTACCCTGCGTGCCCGGCCGGCGCAATTCAAGGCGGATTTGACCGCTGCAGTGCGCCGGCACGCCTGGCCCTGGATTGAAGCGGGGGAAGTAAAACCCATCATCCACCAGGTATTTACTTTTGCCGACGCGGCAGAGGCCCACCGGGTCATGGAAGCCAGTACCCATATAGGCAAGTTGATCCTCAGCTGGGGCGCCTGAGATTCGCGCTACCGTGCCGCCCCGTAAATCAGGAGACCCCATGCTTTCCCAACAGGAATTGTCCGACCGCTTCGAAATCCAGGACCTCTGTTACCGCTACGCCGAGATCATCGACAGCAAGGATTTTGATGCCCTGCGCGGCGAGATATTCACCGCTGATGCGCATATCGATTACAGCGTATTCGGCGGTTCGGTAGGTGGCCTGGAGGACACCATTGACTTTCTCAAGCAGGCGCTGACCAACGAGTTGTTCCCGGCCCACCAGCACCTCAATGCCAACTTGCAGGTGACACTAGCGGGAGATGAAGCCAGCGGTCGTATTATGTGCTTCAACCCCCAGCAGATATCCCTGGGCGAGGAGGATAGTCAGCTGTTTATGCTAGGCTTGTGGTACCTCGACAAATACGTGCGTACCCAGCAGGGCTGGCGCATATGCGAGAGGATCGAAGAGAAAAGCTGGGTATTCAATACCCCGGATTTCATGCAATTGTAGGAAGCTTCCATGATCGAGCTATACACTTCGCCAACACCCAATGGCTACAAGGCCTCCATCGCTCTTGAGGAGATGGCCATCCCCTATAACCTGCATGCCATCGACCTGATGGAGGGGGACCAGAAACAAGCTGAGTTTCTTAAAATTTGCCCCAATGGTCGCATTCCGGCGATTGTCGATACCGACGAGGATGATCTGGCGGTCTTCGAGAGTGGGGCGATTATGATTTACCTGGCGGAGAAGTCCGGAAAATTCCTGCCCACAGACGTCGCCGGTCGTTCCCGGGTTATCCAATGGTTGATGTTCCAGATGGGTGGCATCGGTCCGATGATGGGTCAGGCCAACGTGTTCTTCCGCTATTTTCCGGAAAAAATAGAGCCCGTGATCAACCGCTACCAGGGCGAAGTCCGGCGCTTGTTCGAGGTGCTTGACCGCCGCCTCGGTGAAAGTGAGTATCTGGCAGGTGATTACAGCATCGCCGATATGGCCAACTGGTCCTGGGTGCGAACCCATAGCTGGTCCGGGGTGGAAGTTGAAGGGCTGGAAAACCTCGAACGTTGGCTGGGGGCGATACGCGAGCGTCCCGGCGCCCAGGCCGGTGTCAAGGTGCCGGTGGACATTGCCGAGTTGATGAATGCCAAACAATCAGATGAAGCGGAGGAGTTTGCCCGCAACGCCCGCACCATTGTGCAGGGTCTCGACTGACCTACAGCCCGTCCAGATAGACCTGGCGCACCTGTTTTTTCAGCACCTTGCCGGTGGCATTTTTTGGCAGCGGCTGTGATTGTATGTTGATGTAGGCGGGCACCTTGAATCCCGCCAGTCGCTGGCCTACCCAGTTGCTGAGCTCGTCGGCGTCGACAGCACTCTCGCTATAGACGGTTACCGCCAGTTCCTCGCCCCAGCTATCGTGTGGCACGCCGTAGACGGCCACTTCGATCACCGCCGGATGTTCGACCATACAGCCCTCGATCTCGACCGGGTAAATATTCTCCCCGCCGCGTATGACCATATCCTTGATGCGATCAACCACGTAGAGGAAATTATTGTCGTCGACGTAGCCGACATCGCCGCTGGCAAGCCAGCCGTCCCTGAATGTGTCGGCGCTGGCCTCGGGCAGGTTCCAGTATTCACGGACATTGGTGGGGCTGCGAACATAGATTTCTCCACTTTCCCCCTGTGCAAGATCGCGGCCGTTCTCATCCACGGTCTTGATTTCGACGATCGGAGAAACGCTGCCGGCTGTTCCCTTCATGATTCGGAAGGCCTCGCCGGTGCAACTGGCACCGGTGGCACAGGTCTCGGTCAAGCCGTAGCCGGTACCCGGATAGCAATCGGGGAGCTTGTGATAAACCAGCTCGGCCAGGTGCGGCGGGCAGGCGGCGCCGCCAAAACCCAGTACGAACAGGGAGCGGGTGTCGGCGGTATCGAAGGCCGGTGACTCCAGCAGTGCCAGGCTCATGGCGGGCACGCCGGTGAATGTTGTAATGCGCTGCTGCTCGATAATTTGCAGTGCTTTGTCGACATTCCACTTGTACATGATGGCGGTCTTGCGGCCACCCCGCAGATTCAGCATGAACACGGCAAAACACCCGCTGACGTGAAACAGGGGCACCACCAGCAGGGTGGAGGGTTCGAAGCCGCTGTCCACCATTTTGCCAATGGTATCGGGGTTGGCCATGGCGGAGCTATAGGCGTGAAACTCGAAATTGTACAGGGCCTGGCATATGGCCCTGTTGGTTGAGGCGGCACCCTTGGGCTTGCCCGTAGTGCCAGAGGTATACATGATCATCGCCAGGTCGTCCGGGCCTATATCTACCGCCGGCAGGGTGGTCTCCCCGGCACTGCGCAAGAGCTCTTCCCAGTCCTGCGCGACCCCGGCGTTGTCGCCCTCGGG
>JAPUKZ010000126.1 GCA_027295405.1 Gammaproteobacteria bacterium | reverse complement strand
CGGGGGCCAGGGCCACGTTGGTGATTGGAAGCGCAGTCGGAATCGGCATGTTTATCGCAATCGAGATTCTCGGGCTGATGAAATTGCACTTCCTCTATATTGCCCCCACACTGTTTGTGATCTCATCGATCATAATGATATTGGTAAGTCGCAATACCGAAGCGCCGAAACCAGAGCAGATTCAAGGCTATGTCTGGTCTGTTGCAGATTATAGGGAAGACTCAAAAGCGCTGGCAGGTACCCCATTGTGGGCCAATTACCGAATACTGTCGGGCCTGCTACTGGCGCTCACCGCAGTGATCGTGATTGGGTTCTGGTAAGTGCAGTCCAGGTTCACATCACTTCTGCTGGCGGCAATTAGCGCCTACCGCTCCCGGCCGGCAGTACTGAAGACCAGGGATGAGATGCGAACGCAGGATACCAGCTGGTATCTCCACAAGGACACAGTCTGGGCCATACCAGTTTCGCTGGCCGCGACCTGAGGAGACCGCATTATCATGACAATGCCAATTATCAGTTACGGGGAAGTTCTGATCGACATGCTTGCCAGTGGCAGTGGAGGGAAAGATTCGACCACAGCGGAATCATATACCCGCTACCCAGGTGGAGCCCCGGCCAATGTCGCGGTCGCAGCCGCCAGGCTTGGAGCAAGCAGCTTCCTGTTGGGTAAACTGAGCAAAGACGCTTTTGGTAAATTCTTGTTGGACAGCCTCAAGCAGTACGGCGTCGACACCCGTTTCATAAGGTATTCGGAATCGGGTAAGACCGCCCTGGCCTTCGTATCCCTAGATAGTGACGGAGAACGAAGTTTTTGCTTTTACGACGACAACGCTGCGCACAAGGATTTCTCAATCGGTGACCTCCCCGTAGAGGCCTTCCAGATACCCAGCATTTTCAATTTCAGCTCGGGAACTCTGGCAGTCCCAGGCCCCCGTGAAGCAAACCTGCGCGCTATAGCGCTCACTCGTGATAGCAATGGCGTGGTATCCATGGACATCAACTACCGAGCTGCTTTTTGGGAGTCTCAGGAGAGCGCTGCAAGTTGTACCCGGGAAGTCGCAGGAGGGGTCGATATTATCAAGACCAGTGGAGAAGAGCTGCAACTCCTGTTCGGGGAGCACGGTGTAGATGAAATTTGCAGTGAATGGTTGGATAGCGGCGTGGCACTTGTGATCGTGACCAATGGGGGCGACCCGGTCGTATATCGTACTCGTTCGATCTCAGCTCAGACCGCCATCCCATCAACCCCGGTAGTGGATACTACCGCCGCGGGCGACGCCTTCGTGGGTGGGTTGCTCTATCAGTTAAGCATGCTGTGTGAGAATCGCCAGGATTTTCGCGCCTTGTGTGCAGATCAGAGCAAACTGGCACACATCGTCAGCTTCGCCACCCGCTGCGGAGCAGTAACTGTTTCCCGCTTTGGTGCTTTTACCTCTCTGCCGGAATCCGATGATCTACTGTAAATGCCGGATCACCTGATGCAGCGGATGGTTGGTGCTGCCTGTCATGTGGAGCAGGAGCGACACGGATGTCGGCTCATTGTGCGGTTGCGCCAGGCCAGGCAGGGAGGGCTCGCACCGGCGTCTATCGCAGGCGCCGCCGATACGCCAGTGGGTGTTTTCCCTGCCCAAGCGGCTCAGGTACTTTTTGCTACGCGATCCGATGTTACTGAATTCAGTGCTGCGACTGGCGCTGCCCCTGCCAGGCATCGCGCACGAAAGAACAAAAAAATCAGGATCGCGCTTCCCCGGGCTCCCGTTAGCCGGGTTGGGCCATTTTTATGCGCGTGCGTCGGTACTGGGCAGGAGTTTGCCCTGTAGATTTCTTGAACGCCGAATAAAATGCCGAGTTGGTATTGAAGCCAACGGCGAAGGGAATATCCAATATTGCATGCGAACCAGTTTGTTCACCGCCGAGAATCCGCTTGGCATCCTCGATTCGGTAGGAATTCATGAAATCGAAGAAACTCATGCCGAATCCGGCGTTGAGAACCTGCGACAGGTGGTTTACCGAACAATTTACAAGCACGGCAAGCTTCGGCAAAGTCAGGTCCGATCTCAGGTACATTTTTTCCGTGTGCATTAAGGCGACCAGCTGACTCTTGTACTTTTCCATCTGCTGATTGCCCAATCCGGAACGGGCGTACTTGGTGCTGGCTTGTTCGCTGGAAGATACACGGACGGGGTCTACAGAATCGGGGGATATCTCGTAGTAATCGGCAATTCGGATCGCCGCCTTACTATTTACAGTCATAAACTCTGCACCGAACCAGGGATTTCCTGTCCCCTGACTGCCGGTCGGGTCCAGCGGTGTCACCTTGTATTGAAAGGCGATGGTGGTCTCACTGGAGAGTGCTTCACCCACCAGTTCGTAGCGGTAATGTTCGTGGGCAAATAATGCAGCCGGATCGGCGACCAGGGCCTTGCGGGTGAGTTCCTGGTTGAGCGGTATATCGCAATAGGTGCCATTTTGAGTGAGATGGTCCGCCACCGCCTCGGCATCGCACTGGTTCCACGCATCAATGTAGCTGGCCACAAATCCTACTGCATGCACGACAGAGTTTCCCCTCTACCGAATTAACTGTCTGCATTGTATATCAGAGCGGGAATAGCTGCCAAGCGTGACCAGGCGCAGTGGTACGGGGATACGACGCCCGTCATGCTTCCGGGTTTGGTCGATCATAATCAAAATTCATCCAGCATTTTGTAATACAGCATGCCTATCGCCAACGCCGGTCGGCGCAGCAGTTTTCCCCCCGGAAACGGCCAGTGGTGGATGCTGGACAACACATCGAAACGCTGCGCCGCGCCGCTGATCGCTTCCGCGGTGATTCGGCTCATGATGTGAGAGGGAGCCACGCCGTGGCCGGAACAGGCCTGGATATAAAGCACATTCTTCGCCAACCGTCCCAGCTGTGGCATGCGATTCAAACCGATACCCATTTGTCCGCTCCAGCCGTATTCAATCTCAATTCCGGTTAGTTGCGGGAACACCTTTTCCATTTTCTTGCGTATCGTACTTTCCAGATCGCGGGGTTCCAGGCCACTGTAGTTAGACAGGCCGCCAAAAAGCATGCGCTTGTCCGCGGACAGGCGAAAATAGTCCAGTGGTGGCCGCGTAATATGACGGCGCGCGCTGTCGCATTGACGCGCCGAGATGATTACAATCAGTTTCAGGCAGTCGTAAGCGGTGTCGACTACGCATTGTGTCACCGCTCGGTTAATTGACAAAAAACGCAGGTAATTCCAGAGGTTTATTTATGGTAAAGACGGGTGGCGCACTGAGCTCAAAGGCCTTGTTTAATGCGGCGCTGGAACGTGTCAGCCAGGGCGAACTGGGTACGGCTGCCGCTATTTGCCAGGATGCCCTCCGCAACAACCCGAGCGATGTTTCAATGATTGCCCTGCTGGGCGCCGTGTTACTGAAACGCCGAGAGCCCGTCGAAGCAGAGAAGTACTTGAGACGCTCGATCGAGCTAGCCCCCAGCTTTGCCAAGCCCCACGAGGACCTGGGTATTTTACTGTCGGCGTCCGGCCGCCGGGAAGAAGCGATCCCGTTACTGGAAAACGCGACCCGCCTTGCCCCCAGGGTAGAAAGTGCATGGATGGCCCTGGGCCGCGCCTATTCCGCCTTGGGTCGCGGAGCAGACGCTGACAATGCCTTCGAGCGAGCTTTCGCCCTGGATCCCCAGCGCCGGGAGCTGGCTTTGGCCACCGAGCACCACCAGGCCGGGCGCTACCAGGAAGCAGAGCACTTATACCGCGAGCTGCTGCGCGCAAATCCTCGCAATGTGGATGCGATGCGGCTACTGGCGGGGCTGGTCGCTGCTCGATCCATGCAGGAAGAGGCCGAAACGCTTTTGCGACAGGTTATCGGCCTGGCGCCCGACTTCGCCCTGGCATACTTCGACCTGGGCCAGTTGTTGCAAGAACAGCACCGCTATGAAGAAGCCATAGGCTGCTATGCAGAAGTTACACGACTGGAACCCCATCGCGCCAAGCCCCATTACCTGTATGGCGCGGTGCTGGCACAGGCGGGAAAAACCGAGCAGGCCCTGGCAGCCTACCGTGCTGCACTGTCGTTAAAACCGGAGCACGCCGGGGCGCTGCTGGGCCTGGGCCATACGCTCAAGACTGTTGGTCGGCAGGATGAGGCCGTAGCGGCTTACCGCGAGTGTATCCGCATCCTACCCGACAACGGCGAAATCTACTGGAGCCTGGCCAATTTGAAGACCTACAAGTTGTCGGCCCAGGACCTACAGGACATGGAATCCAACGTTGCCGAGCCCGATCGACTGAGCGCGCAATCTCAGGCCAATTTTTTCTTTGCCCTGGGCAAAGCCAGTGAAGATGCAGGCAACTTCGACCAGGCCTGGGCTTACTATCAGCGAGGTAACGAGGTTCAACGCCAACTGGAAAAATATGACCCGGTTCAAACCGAGATCACCAACGACGAGTTGATCGAGGTCTTCACCGAGGACTTCCTGCGCCAGTTCGAGAACCAGGGCAACCCCGACAGGGCTCCTGTCTTCGTGGTCGGCCTGCCCCGCTCCGGCTCGACACTGATTGAGCAAATCCTGGCCAGCCACAGTATGGTGGAAGGCACGGCAGAGCTGCCCTACCTGGGCAGGGTGGCGACATCGCTCAATCGCAACCGGGCCGATGGCATGGCGTACCCGCAGGCGGTTCGTGAACTCAAGGGCCGCAATTTCTACGAGCTGGGCCAGCAGTACCTTGACTCGGCAAATTACCACCGTCACACAGACAGGCCCCGGTTTATCGACAAGAATCCAAACAATTTCCCGACCATCGGCCTGCTGCACCTGATCCTGCCGAACGCGAAGATAATTGATGCCCGCCGCTACCCCCTGGATTCAACCCTGAGTTGCTATCGGCAGCTGTTCGCGAAGGGCCAAACCTTCCTCTACGACCTCACCGAGGTGGGCGAATATTACCTGCAGTACCAGCGCATGATGGATCACTGGCACAAGGTGCTGCCCGGCCGGGTGTTGACGGTGCAGTACGAGGACATGGTGATGGATTTTGAGCAGCAGGTGAAAGCCCTGCTTGAGTTCTGTGAGCTGCCATGGGAAGACTCGGTCACCCGTTTTTACGAGACAGACCGTCCGGTCAGGACGGCGAGTTCCGAGCAGGTTCGACAGCCGGTGCACAGCAAGTCAATCCACTTCTGGCGCAATTACGAAGCCCACCTGGACGAACTGATTGAGGTGCTTGAGCCAATCCTGCCCCGCTACCAGCAGTACGAACATATCAACCGCTAGTCAGGGAAGTTCTGGTAGGGCCAGACTTCAAGCCCGTGAATCGCATTGCGGATATACAACGACAGGTTGATCGACAGGGTCGTCTTCATCGAATCCAGATCGTGCAGGGTAATCGTCGACGGCGATGAGCCCGCCGCGACCAGGCTATCGCTGATCGAACACAGGCCGCGGCCAAAAGCCTGGCGCGCGACGCGGGAATCGTCATGCTCAACGTGCATCAGAAGCTCCCGCCGATATCGCGGCACCGCGAACACTTTCTGCGGCCCGGTTGATGATACAAAACGGACCGCGTTCTTCGCCGTATCATTGAAAAGAATACCGTCCAGGTGGGGCCGGGCATCGTGGGTGCCCTCGGGCAGTGTCGTGACTTGCTCAATGCGGTGGCCGGTATAAGCGTGCAAGCCGTGGCTGTACAAGCCGCTGAGATACAGCGCCCTGCTATCGCAGAAGACACTGTTCAGGTGAAGTTCATTCATCGCAACCGGGCCGCTCTGCTTCTCCGGGTGAAACGGTGCGCCGCGCAGGCCATGCCGGTCGCGGGAGAGCTGCAATCCCCAGCTGAATCGATTGTTGTCGAGGTCGAAACCCAGAATCGCATCGAACCCGGTTGAAGTAAGAAACAGCCGGCGCTGGTGGACACTGATCTCGTGACAGTGCTTCAGGTAGGGGTTGCGGTGGGACGCGATAAGTTGAAATTCCGGGTCGTACACGAATAGCTCATCACTTGCTGCAATGAAGATGCGCTCACCGTCGAAGGCAATGCCGCGCAGGCCGCGGTCCCATCCTCGCCCCTGCCAGTCGATGTCCATGGTGTTCCAGTCAACCGGCCGGGACACTCTCTGTTGTTCCAGGTCGAGCAGGTAAACGCCGCCATGGCTCTCACCCTGGCGAGAGCCGCGCACAACCGATGTTGCTATCAGGATCGTCATGGTGTTGCCTCGCTTGAACCGGGAAGGGATTCCTTTTAGCGCATAGCCTGGCGAGGGAGGCCACAGCTGTTCATATCGAGGCAAGATGATGCCACAAGCCGAGCCGGATTGGCGAGCGCTCGCACCCTTTTCCGAGCCTATAGGGGAGTATAGGCCATTGAATTCGCTAAGTTTTTATTCCTTTCTATTGATATTTTCGGGGCTCGGAGTAGTATCGACACATCAGAAAAAAAATAACTGATGGGGGATACTATGTCGTCCGATTGCCGCAAAGGCCCTGAAACCAAGCGACTCACCATCAGCCTGGCGGTTTCCGCTGCGATAGCAGGTTCCTCTGCCGCAACTGCCCAGGACAATCAGGATAGCGAGGCACCGGTCCTCGAAGAGATTCTGGTTACCGCTACCAAGCGCGAGCTCAACCTGCAGGATACGCCGCTCTCGGTCACTGCATTTTCCAATGAGAAGATCACCTTACAGCGATTCAAGAATTTTGCCGACTATGCAAGCCAGGTTCCCAGCCTGGCGGTCAGCGATCGTCAGCCAGGTGCCAATTCGGTGATCATGCGGGGCTGTGCCGCACAGGGCCTGTCCTTCAGCGACTCGGCCACGACCTCCATCTACCTCGATGAACAGCCAATTACCTCCTCGGGCTACAACCCTGATCCGAGGCTGGTGGACGTCGCACGGGTCGAGGCACTGGGTGGTCCCCAGGGCACGCTGTTCGGCGACGCAGCCCAATGCGGCACCTTGCGCATCATCACCAACAAGCCCGATGTTTCAAACACGTCCGGCTGGGTTGACCTGACAGGGTCGACGGTCCAGGACGGCGAGGAAGGTTACGATATCAGCGGCATGGTGAATATCCCGCTGATGCAAGACAAGCTGGCACTGCGTGTGGTCGGCTTTTACGCGGACGAGCCCGGCTGGGTCGACAACGTGCTGTCGCCGTCACCGGGCGGGACGTTTGACAACAGCGCCCGTGTTGAGGAGGACGTCAATTCGTCGATCTGGTACGGCGGCCGTGTCGGCCTGCGCCTGGTACCCGCAGAGGATTGGACGGTGGATTTGGTCTATATCTACCAGAAGTACGAATTGGACGGTTTCGGCGATGTCAGCCTGAACCAGCAGCAGTACGAGGATACCGACGTTTTCCCGGACTTTGATGACCGCGAACAGGCGCGCTTCACCGAAGACGATTGGGAAGATGAATGGTACCAGATCGCCCTCACCATCGAGGCTAACCTGGACATCGGAAACTTCGTACTGACGGGCGCCTACTTTGACCGCGAAAGTGCCTATTTCGCCGACGCCACGGCTTACGTGCAGAATTTTCAGCTACTGGGTGACTATTTCCGCTCGTTCAATACGGGTGACCCCTACTACGACACCGGCGGCATTTACGATTTCGGCGGCGACCCCCTGGCTAACGATTTCGATGCGCGGGAAACCACCGCCTGGAGTCTGGAAGCGCGCTATGCGACACCCACGGAGGGGCGCTGGGGAGCGATTGTCGGTGCCTTCTATAGCGAGAGAGATGTTGACGAGTTGTTCATCTCCAACGTGCTGAACAATTATTCCGACTCGGAGGCCTTTGCCTACATCAACTATGCCGGCTACTACTTCAACGGCATTCCTCCGAAAGAGGAATCGAATAACTGGTTTTCCGGCACCTATGAGAGCGAGTTGGAACAGTGGGCAGTATTTGGAGAGGTGAATGTCGACCTGACAGAGCGCTTCACCATCACGGCTGGCGGTCGCTACTACGATATAAAGAATGACTACATCGTTAAGAACGGTGCTCACGTGGGCCTCAATGGCGGAGAACTCGACTGCGCCGTCGACTACTGCTACGCACCCGGCGACCTGGGTGAATCCGATGAAGATGGCTTCGTGCCGAAGGTTAACCTGGCTTACAAAACCGAGAACCACCTGTTTTATGCAACCTACTCGGAGGGTTTCCGGCGCGGGGGTGCCAACTCGGCGCGACCGCAATCGGTCTTTGGCCCTCCGTCGCCGCTGTTTGACCCACCGGCGGGCACCCTCAATTCATACGAGGCCGATACCGTGATCAACTACGAGATTGGCGCTAAAACCGAGTGGCTGAATAAACGGCTGCGAATCAACATCACGGCCTACCACATGGTGTGGGAAGACATCCAGGTTCAGGCCAACGATCCACAACCCGATGTCTTCACCCTGGGTATTGTTAATTTCCCGGAGGCAGAGATTGACGGCTTCGAAACCTGGATCAGCTGGCTTCCGAATGAAAACTGGAATATCGAGCTGACCGCCGGTTACAACGACGGGGAACTGTCCAAGTCAGACGTCCTGTTCCCGGGAACCGACGGCGAACTGGTGGTGCCCAGCGGCACCGAATTGCCGATCATTCCGGACTGGAAAGCCAACCTGAATGTCACCTATTCATTCTCGAGCCTGTGGAGGGAGTACAACCCGTACATCCTGGCGCGATACAACTACACGGGTAAATCCGTGAATTCACTTGCGGGCATCGAATCCAGCAGCTTCTCCGCCCCGGTCGTCGAACAGGACTCCTGGGAACGGTTTGACCTGCAGTTTGGCCTATCGAAAGACCAGTGGACGGCGGCACTATTCGTAGACAACGTGAGCGATGAGAACGCGCAGTTGTTCTTCAACAACCGCTTTGCCCAGCAGCGCTTGTCGGTTAACAAGCCGCGCACCATTGGAATTAACTTCAGGTACAATTTCGGCGGTTGATCGATCGGGGATACCGCTCGCTGGTCACTCTCCAGCGCCGGATAATCTGTCTGCCAGCATGCTGTAGCCGCATAATAAGTAGGGGCATGCGCGCTGGTGTTAAAGGTTCGTTTTAGACCAAACATGAGTTTTACTCCTCGAGCGCTTTTCGGCCGAGGCGATGAGCAATTTCGGATAGTGTCGCCTTCTCCACATCGGAGAGCAGCAATCGGCCCTTGATTTGAGCCTTGAGTATCCGGTTTTCCGCCGCAAGGTATTCATTACGCAAAAGGAGTTCTTGCTCCACAGTCCCTGTGATGTAAGCCAGTATGTGTACCCAATCCATGTAAAATCCATTCCCGGTTGGTAGTGTCTTTTCATAGTAAATCTTAAGCTAAACCTGAGTCAGTGCAAGTCGGCGTTGAAACAAGTGCAAGATTTGCCAAGCTACTGATTTCTTGACGTGGATGAGTTTTTTGACCACACGGGTTTTTCCGCTGGTGGCAGATGACATTTTTGACCCGCTGCCGTCTTAATCTGCAGGTCTTTTCAGAATGTAACCGTTACCGCAGTTGAGCAATTTGTCGTGTCGTGGTCACAGACTTCATAGCTATAGCTTCCGCCTCCTTTGTTACCGATGTTGTCTGTATAACTCCCGGAATTGGGTACGGTGGCAACCAGCTGCAGGTCACGGTATACATCCACCTGGGATGTGCTACTGCCGCTCCATTCCAGGCTTACCTGCTGCACACCCTTTTCCTTGTAACCACTCACAGTGAGCGACAGAGTGCCCCCCGGGCTGTCGGGTGTCGCCGCGGAATCCTGGTTGGACCAGGCAGAGCTCCCCGCGCCGTTGTAGGCGGCTACCCGATAGATATAGGTGGTGCCCGGGCTCAGTCCGGTATCGCTAAAGCTGTCTGCATTTTCCCCGAGGGTCCGGTATTGATCGTCCCAGGGGCTGCCGTTGACGGAGCGCGCCAGTACATAGCCGTATTCACTGCTGGCATTGTCGGTCCAGCTGAGGGCGAGGGAGTTACTGGAGACGCCAGCAACACTAAGACTTGCGGGGGTAGCCGGGAGTTCACCGCCCTCGCTGTTCTCGCTGCGGATAGTCATTTCATCCACATAGACTGTGTCGGCTGCCCGGTGGCCGGGAGTTCTATCCGTATCCCGCAGGCGTATGTGCACCGCTCCCTGGAGGTCTGAAGGCAACATAAAGCTGCTGGTGCCAGCGTCAGTGGTACGGTCCAGGGTGGTGATCTCCTGGACGTTACT
>JAPUKZ010000125.1 GCA_027295405.1 Gammaproteobacteria bacterium | reverse complement strand
AAAGTCATCAGCCACTTGCCCACTTCCTGCTGGGTGGGTACGAATAACCACAGTTGATCCCCAAAGAATCGTGCATACAGACCGGAGTCCATTGAGGTTTCATAGGGATCGGATCGCAAATTGATGATCCTCGGGAAACTCAGGGCCTCACGGGGTCCGCTCCACCCTGTATACGCGACGGCGAAGTGGATCTTCCAGTCATTCCAGCGCATGGCGTTGAAATTTGCATTGTCGTCAAAGTAGAAGATATTGTGGCGTTTGCCGGGCCCTTTACCGCTGAGCAAATCGGTCTGGTCGAAGCCATCCAGGTGGACACGGAATGTCTTGTCACCGGCCCTGTGCCCCTTTTTTAACTTCTCACCGATACCGGGCTCACCGGCGGCTGCCAACAGGGTGGGCAACCAATCCTGGTGGGAAAAGATGTCGTTGATCACCGTGCCTTTCTTCACCACCCCGGGCCAGCGAATGAGTGCCGGAACCCGGAAACCACCTTCCCATGTAGAACCCTTTTCACCACGAAAAGGTTCTGCACCACCGTCCGGATAGGTGTTGGTCTGGGAACCATTGTCCGTGCTGTAAACAACAATGGTGTTATCGGCAATACCGAGATCATCCAGTTTGTCCAGCAGAAGGCCCACGTGGTAATCGTGCTCCATCATGCCATCAGCATACAAGCCGTAGCCGGAACTGCCCTGCCACCTGGGCGCCAGCCGGGTCCACACGTGCATGCGGGTAGCGTTGAACCAGACGAAGAAGGGCTTGTCATTCTTGTGCGACTTGTCGATAAACTTGAGTGCCGCATCAGCGAACTCCTGGTCCACCGTCTCCATGCGCTTGCGACTGAGTGGGCCAGTGTCTTCGATCTTACCGTCCGCGTAGGAATGAATCACACCGCGGGGAGCGAAGCGCTTGTGGAATGCCGGATCCTTGGGATAGAAGTAAGTCTCGGGCTCCTCCTCCGCATTCAGGTGGTACAGACTACCCAAAAACTCGTCGAAGCCGTGGCGGGTGGGCAGGAATTTGTCCTTGTCACCCAGGTGGTTCTTGCCAAACTGTGCGGTAGCGTAGCCGAGGGGCTTGAGCAACTCTGCAATGGTCGGGTCTTCTGCCTGCAAACCAATATCCGCGCCCGGCAGACCCACCTTCAACAGGCCCGTGCGCAATGGGTGCTGGCCGGTAATGAAAGCGGAACGCCCCGCTGTGCAACTCTGCTCACCATAGTAGTCAGTGAACATGGCCCCCTCATTGGCAATGCGATCGATATTGGGAGTACGACCTCCCAGCATGCCCCGGTGATAAATACTCAGATTGGACCAGCCTATATCATCGCCCCAGATCACAAGGATGTTGGGTTTGTCAGTTTTTGCCTGGGCGGTAACCGCCATAAGACCGAGGATGGCCACTGCCATGCTCCGCCCGATATGTCGAAATACCATAAGACTTCCTCCAGTAAGGAATACACTGCTGATTGATGGCAGTATAGACGGTGCGGAAATCCAGGCAATTGAAAGGGCGCAGTTTCTGGCCCCTACTGCGAAATCTTCGAGCGCTGCCTCGCTCCGGCCCAGGGCGTCGCCATCCACGTCACAGAAACCGAACACTTCGCCAGGCTCGCGTTGTTACAGGGTTCCTGGGCACCGTCCCATCCTTTTCGATCACCGATTAACACGGCAACGGCAATCACCCTGGCACCGCACCGCGCACTGACCGCAACATCACTATTGAATACCTGCTTCAGACGTTGCGCGTGGCCTTTCCCCGCGTCTGGCTGGTGTTACACAATCACGGTATCAACTATTCGGCGGATGGCCGTCCCGCGGATGGCCGTCCCGATCGAATATCACACTGCGTTGAGTCAAGTCGAGTGGCGAAACCGGGACATAGCGCTTATGCTGTATACATCACTCTACATAACTAAGCCTGCAACTCGCCGCGCTTCGCGACCAAGCTATCTGGAGTAGAACCATGTCTGAGCATACCTTCAAACTGAACCCGCTGGCCGTTGCAGCTCTGGCGGCCAGCTCTGCACTCCCCAACCTCGCACTCGCCCAGTTGGTGTTGGAGGAAGTGATCGTCACGGCCCAGAAAAAAGAGGAAACCCTGGCCGAAGCGCCGCTGACGGTGAACGTCATCTCCGGCGACCAGATCCGCGAATTCAATATGTTTGAGGCGACCGACCTGAGCAAGCTCACCGCCGGTGTTGAGGTTCGCAATGAAGGGGATTCCAATACCGGGGTGGCCCTGCGCGGGGTAGGCACCCTGGCGCAACAGGCCACGCCATCCCGGGTCGGTGTCTACCTGGATGACTGGTACGGTGGCGCCCAGACCAACTTTGTGTTCAAGCAGATGTTCGATATGCAGCGAGTGCAGATATTGCGGGGCCCGCAGGGTACCCTGTACGGCCAGCCCTCCCCCACCGGCGCGCTGATCATGGAAACGGGCGACCCCAATCTTACTGAAATCGAAGGCTTCATCACCGGCTCCTACCAGGACCCGGAGGGCTACAACGTGCAGGGAGCCATCTCGGTTCCGCTGATCGAAAACCAGTTGGGCCTGCGCATCGCGGGGCTGCTGGATCAGCGGGAAACCGGGCTGGAAAATATCACCCGTAATCTGGACAACGAGGTCAACAGCGACGGTTACCGCGTCAAACTGCTGTGGGAACCGACCGATAACTTTTCCGCCATGCTGGGGTGGACCCATGTGCAATCGGAGGATTCCGACACCTACCGTCCCCTGGAGAGCATCACCCCCGAGGCAAGCTTCCAGCTTGACGCCAGTGACCGTACCTCGATCCAGGATTCACCGGACCAGATGAACAAACGGGAAGACGACCTGTATTCCCTGCACCTGAACTGGGATACGGGTCCGGTGGAGCTGAAGCTGTTTCTGGCACAGCATGATCTGACCAACGACAGTGCCAGTGACCAGGACGGTACCGAACAGCCGCTGAACAATCTCAGCGTATTTACCAAGAGCGTGGATGGCGACCAGCTGGAGTTCCGGGCCATTGCCAGTCCCTTCGAGTGGTGGGATACCCAGGTTGGTGTTTACTATCAGGACACTGCCAACCAAACCGATGTACCGGTATTTGTCAATGTGCCCAGCAGCAACCTGGTAGCCAGCGTTTTCCTGGACATCCCCACCAGTTCTGAAGTCACCGCGGCCTTTACTCACAACGACTTTTACCTGACCCCCGACACCACCCTGACAGTGGGTTTGCGCTACAACAAGTTCGAGAACGCCAGCTCCAACAACCAGACCGTGGACCTGTTGTTTGGCTCGACCATATTGCCGGGTGGTGAGGTCACAGACCCGATCGCGGTGATTCCACTCGCCTGTCCCGACGGCAGTGCGGCGCCGTGTACACTTGCTGGGGGTGCTACTGAGAAGGAGTGGACCGGTACCGTCAAGATTTCCCACGCCTTCAACGATGATCACAATTTCTACGCCACCTATGATCGGGGCTACCGGCCAGGAGCGCCCAATTTCGATACCACGGGTAATGTGCCGGAAGAGCAATTCATTTACGGCGGGGAAAGCGTTAACAGTGTCGAAATTGGTTTCAAGGGCAGCCTGATGGATGGTCGCGCCCAGTATACGTTTGCAGCCTACTACGCCCTCTATGAGGACTACCAGGTCATACCCAGTTACCAGGTCTGGAGCGCGACCACAGGTATGCCCGTCGACGTCAATATTGTCTATGTGAATGTGGATGAAGCCGAGCAGCTGGGGTGGGAGGGCGAATTTCGCATGTTGCTGACCGAACAGTGGTCGATGTTCAGCTCCCTGTCCTGGTCACAGGTGGAGTTCACCGACGGTGAAATCCCCTGTAACGACCCGAGCCAACCCCCGCTGGGTCCCGACAACTTGTTTAACGTGTGCGATGCGGAAGGCGGGGTCGCCGGCGCCCAACCAGACTGGTCCTTTGTGTTGCAGAGCGAGTACTGGCTGCCGCTGGATGCCATCAGTGGTGAATGGTTTATCAACGGCCTGTTCAATTACCGCGGTGAGTCAGAGATACCTGGGGATTCGGACGGTCGTTTGACGGCAGATGACTATTACCAGTTAGACCTGTTTACCGGACTCCGCAGCGAAACCTGGACCGCGAAAGTCTACGTCAAGAACGTATTCGACGATGACGAAATCACCAGCAAGCGGGCACAGGGCACGGATTACAACGACATCAGCATAATCCAGCCGCGTACCACCGGTATCACTCTCAGCTACCGCTTCTAGATCGAGGCGGTTCCCCAAATAGGGGACAAGAAATAGAGAACAGCAGTGTCTGTCCCTATTTTATTTATATTTCATTAAGTTTGACGATCATTGCTGTTAGTTAAGCTTTGAATCTGCAGGCGAGGTGTAAGCACCGCCGTCCATGGGACAGTTCTAAAGTAGAGCTTTCCCGCCACAGTTTTTTCCGATATTCCCTGGGTGCCGATATCCGCATCGTACACCCGGACACCAAAATGGGTTTTGTGGAAATCAACTTTGGCCTGTTGCCGGATATGTCGGCCACCCAGTCCCTGCGCCGCCTGGCGGCCCTGGATCGTGTCAAGATCTGATCTTCACCGGTCGTAAGTTTAGCGGTGAACAGGCCCTTGCCTATGGCCTGGCCACCGAGCTCAGTGACGACCCACTGGCCACTACGCTGGAGAAGGCGGCGACGATAGCCCAGCGCAACCCCGATGCCCTGCGCAAAGCCAAGCAAATGCTGAACAATGCAGCCCTGGTCAGTGTGCGTGAGGGTTTGATAGAGGAGGGTGATTGCTCGCGCACCCTGATGGGTACGTCCAACCAGTTGGAAGCGGTGATGTCCACCTTCGAAAAACGCGATCCCCAATTTACCGATCCTGAATAGAAGAGAACACGCGATGACCGAAGCACTTATTATTCCCTCACCGAAGACCAAGGCAAGTTGCAACAATCGGTGGCGGATGCCATGGCGCCCTGGGTTGCGCGGCTGCCTGAATTGCGCGCTATGGCGAGGAACAATGAGTTCAATACCGAGCTGTGGCAGACCTTTGCCGGTGCCGGTACCAATACCTTCCATATGAAAACCAGCGCGAGGAAGGTGGGCGACAAGTACATTGTCAACGGCGCCAAGCAGTTTATTATTGAGGTCGATGTGGCGGACTATATGTTACTGGTGGCACGCAGGCGTCAGATCAGCTGACGTGCTTGGTCAAAGATAAACTATAACGATTCATTGAGCTTTGAGGAGAGTGCGTCTATTCTTTTTGTGCTTCGCTACCGGTTTTTTGAAATATAAACTGGGGTTGCTAGTGAGCGCCGCACGAGGACCTGTATCCAT
>JAPUKZ010000124.1 GCA_027295405.1 Gammaproteobacteria bacterium | reverse complement strand
AATCCGGCTCGGTGGCCAGGGCGCGGGCAATCTCAACCCGGCGGCGTTCGCCTCCCGACAGTGCCAACCCGTGGCTGTCGCGAATGTGGGTAATGTGGAATTCTTCCAGCAGTTGTTCCAGCTTCTCCTTGCGCTGGGCGCGGTTGAGGTCTCTCCGGGTTTCCAGAATGGCGAGAATATTCTGGTGTACGGTCAGCTTGCGAAAAATCGACGCTTCCTGCGGCAGATACCCGATACCGCGTTTGACACGGCCGTGCATGGGTAGGGCGGTCAAATCCTCGCCGTCGATGGAGACGTTGCCGCGGTCCGCGGGAATGATGCCGACAATCATATAGAAACAGGTGGTTTTACCGGCACCGTTGGGCCCCAATAATCCCACGATCTGGCCGCTGTTGACCTGCAGGGAGACATCCATCACCACATGCCGCTCGGCATAGCTCTTGGCGAGGTTGTTTGCGCTGAGGGTGCCCATCGGTGGTGGGGTTTTACTCGCCCTCTACCACGGGGGGGAGGATCACGACCTCAACGCGGCGCTGGGTGCTGGTGGGGTCGTCGGTCGTCGCCCTGACCAGTTCCCGATTGATGAAATACTCGATGGAATCGCTGCGCACGGTTGATCCACCCTGTTCCAGTTTGGCGTTCTCGCGAATGTGTACCCGCTCTTCTTCCTTGTAATACTCGATAATACCGCCCTCGGCGTGCATGGGTTCGCTATCCAGTGTGCGCTGCTGTTGAATACGCGCGGGTGAGCCCAGGGCTACGATTTTGTCGGCCTGGGTGTTGATGTGGTACAGGGTTACCTGTTCTGCACTAATTTTTAGACTGCCCTGGCGAATGCGGACATTGCCTCTATACAGCGTGAGGCCGGTTTTTTCATCGCGAATCGCTTCGTCTGCCTCGATGTGAATAGGGCGTTGCTTATCTTCGGGCAGGGTATAGCCCGGCAGGGAAAGCAGTAGCAGGGCGCAGGCCGTAGCGCGTGCCAGTGTGCGGGGGAGCCAGTGCGCGATCATAGCCCGGATTATAGGGCCTGCAGGCTGTGCAGCGGTAACGCTTTGTAGCCCCGCGCTCAAAGGCCTGTACCTTCCAGAAATCCTTGCCTGAGCCCTGCCAGTAGGCCCCGGGCTTCCAGGATGAACTCGCAGGCCTCGCGTACGGCGCCGCGACCGCCGGGGTGCCGGCTGCACCAATCTGCATGTTCCATAACAAAAGGATCGGCATCCGCCGGGGTCATACCCAGTCCGGCCTGTGAAATAGCAGCCAGGTCGGGCAGATCATCTCCCATGTACGCCACCCGGGAGAGATCGAGCTTGAGCTCGGTGAGCAGGCCTTCAAGCGCCTGCAACTTGTCCTCGCGCCCCTGAATCACATGCTTGATACCCAGCTCGGCTGCGCGCTTTTCCACGATCCTGGAAAGTCTGCCGGTGATGATCGCCACCGCTACGCCCTGGCTCTGTAATAGTTTGATGCCCAGGCCGTCCGCCGGGTGAAAGGTTTTCGTTTCTTCGCCGTTGTCGGAGTAAATGAGCAACCCGTTGGAAAGTACGCCGTCGACGTCCAGCACCAGCACTTCAACGTCGCGCGCTTGCACTGTGAGCTTGCTCATGCCACACCCGCCTGGAGCAGATCGTGGAGGTGGATGGCACCTACGGGCTGGTGGCTGGCATTCACCACCACCAGCGATGAGATCTTGTGCTCGTCCATAATCTGCAATGCTTCAGCCGCCAGTATTTCGGCAGCTATAGTGATGCAGTCGTGGGTCATGATCTGGTTGATGGGGGTATTGTGGATATCAATTTCCTCATCCAGCGCACGGCGCAGATCACCGTCCGTGAACACCCCCAGCACTTCCCCATGCTCGTACCCCACACTCGTCATACCCAGCCCTTTGCGGCTGATCTCCAGCAGCGCATCGTCCAGGGTGGTGTCTGGGCTTACCCGGGGGACAGCGTCTCCGGTTCGCATAATATCTTCAACTTTGAGCAGCAGGCGGCGCCCCAGTGCGCCTCCGGGGTGGGAAAACGCGAAATCCTCGACGGAGAAACCGCGCGCTTCCAGCAGCGCAATCGCCAGTGCATCTCCCGCTACCAGGCAGACGGTGGTGCTGGAGGTTGGTGTCAGATCCAGGGGGCAGGCTTCCTCACTGACGCTGGTGTCCAGGTTTACATCTGCCGTATGGGCCAGTATCGAGTCCGCAACACCGGTCATGGTAATCAGTGGCACGGCCATGCGTTTCAGTAAGGGCAGCAGGGTGACGACTTCAGAGGTGGTGCCGCTATTGGAGAGGGCGATGACCGAATCCTGCGGAGTGATCATGCCGAGATCGCCGTGGCTGGCCTCCGCCGGGTGCACGAACATGGCGGGGGTGCCCGTGCTGGCCAGGGTGGAGGCTATCTTGGTGGCAATGTGACCGGACTTGCCCATGCCGGTGACCACAACCCGACCCTGGGTTTGCAGGAGAAGCTCACAGGCCCGGCAAAATGAATCGTCGCTGCGCGACAACAACTCGGTGATGGCATCCCGTTCCATGGTGATGGTGCGGCGCACAGAGCCGAGAAAATCGGGCTTGGCAACTTCGGACACTTTAGAATCTCGCGTCAGATAGAACCCACGACCTCAGACCGTGAGATAGAG
Source organism: Gammaproteobacteria bacterium (assembly GCA_027295405.1). Classification (GTDB taxonomy): domain Bacteria; phylum Pseudomonadota; class Gammaproteobacteria; order Pseudomonadales; family Halieaceae; genus JAPUKZ01. Next base: position 211 of record JAPUKZ010000124.1, on the reverse strand, counting down.
CCAGTAATAATACAGTGCGTAGCTGCTGAGTAACAGTGTGCCAATGCTGCGCCCCAGGCGGATTTCTCCATTGCCCATGCGCGAGGAGGGACGCAGCAGGCTGGCGTAGAGCACCAGCGCCAGTAGCAAGGTGATACCCAGCAACGCCGCGTAGTCTCTGGAGAGCACTGATGGTTCCAGTACCTCCACCCTTACCAGGCCGGGTATCGAC
>JAPUKZ010000123.1 GCA_027295405.1 Gammaproteobacteria bacterium | reverse complement strand
TGGTCTTCACCTTGATTCTTCAAATAGCTGACGGTGTCGCGGTTATAGATCGCAAAAGACTCGTTGAACTTCGTCTTAAGCTCGAACTGCCACTGACGCTGGAGACCCGAGGGCACGAGAATCAAAACCCTTCGGGTGTGTTTACGCGCTTTTAGCTCCTTGATGATCATCGCTGCCTCAATGGTCTTGCCGAGTCCGACCTCATCCGCCAACAACACCCGCGGGGCGTGGCGGCGACCCACTTCACTGGCGATATACACCTGGTGCGGCAACAGGCTGGTGCGCGAGCCCAGCAAGCCGCGGCCGCTGGATTGCTGCAGTCGGTGCAGCTGTTCAAAGGTCGCCACGCGCAGGGCAAAATCGGCATTGTTGTCAAAATGGCCGTTGAGCAGGCGCTGCTGCGGGGTGGTCAGCTGGATGAAGGAGTCCAGATCCAGTTCGCTGATGGAACACTCCTGGTCGTGGTGGTCCAGCCCCTTGTAGAACAGGATGCCACGGATCTCTTCGACATCGGTAACCACCAGCTCGACATCGTCGATGGTGGTGATGTGATCGCCAACCTTGAAACGCAGGCGGGTGAGGGGAGCGCTGTCAGTGGCGTAGGTGCGCTCTTCGCCGATGGCGGGGAAACTAACACTGACGCGTCGCCTATCCAGTTCGGCAATGATGCCGAGGCCAAGCTGGGAGTCGGCATGACTGACCCAACGTTGTCCAACTATGTATTCCATCCAATTCAGATCTGGGGTGCGGTGCGGGCGCGCATTCTATCACGAGCGCCGCGGTAGATAGAACTGCTCTGGAGGGGCCCGAAAGTCGGCATGGTTCAAGCGGCGGGAAACAGCAGTTCGCAGCTGTTGCGGTAAGCCTGGGCCAGCAAGTGCTCGATCTCATAACCCTTGACCTGGGCGATCTTCTCGGCGATGAACGGCAGATAACAGGGCGCGTTGGGTTTGCCCCGATAGGGCACCGGGGTCAGGTAGGGGGCATCGGTTTCCAGCAGGATCTGTGGCAAGGGGGTTGCAGCCACCACCGCGCGCACGTTGTCGGCCTGGTTAAAGGTGGCAATGCCGTTGAAGCCCAGGCAAAACCCTTCTCCCAGGCAGTACTCGGCCAGATCCAGGCTGGAGGTGAAGCTGTGGATCACACCCTTGCGCTGCAGCTGGTCGGAAAAGTTGGAGAGGATGGCACGGGTGTCAGCGTCGGCCTCGCGGGTGTGTATGACCACCGGCATATCGGTATCCACCGCAATCTGCAGCTGCTGTTCAAAAACCTGCTGCTGCACCTGCCGGGGGGCGTGCTCGTAATGGTAATCCAGGCCGATTTCACCGACCGCCAGCACCCGTTCTTCAGCCATGCGCTGGCGAATCGTGGCGCCGATTGCACTGCTCCAGGACTCCGCCTCGTGGGGGTGGATACCCTGGGTGCACCAGATGTTGGGGTGGGCGCTGCTGAGGCCCAGCACGGTATCCAGGTTGTCGGGCGCAACAGCGATGGTGACGATGCGCTCTATACCCACGGCAGCGGCGTTCTGCAGTGTCTGCTCCAGCTCCGCCGCATCCAGGTAGTCCAGATGACAATGGGTTTCGATGAGCGGATGTTCGAACACAGGAATCGCCCGCCGCTGCTTGTGCTTACCCATGCTTATGCTTGTCCATGCCGCCCGCGATCCGCGCTCGAAAACCCCATTATGACATGCGTTTGCTCAGGTCGGTGATGACTTCCAGAATTTGCTCCCAGAGCCAGTTGTGCACCGGCGATTTCTCCGTGCGCCGGTGTCGTACCAACATGTATTCCACCTGGTAGCTGACCTCCTCCGGGAAGGGCAGAGCCTGAATCTTGTAGCCCACCGTGGGATTGCGCAGTACAAAGGGCGGCCCGGGCATCAGGAAGTCGGTGTTGCGCAGTACTTCCAGAGCGGTGAGAAGGTGGGAGGTTTCGAAGCTGCCGGCGCTGTGATCGTTGCGCAGGCGGCCAAAGTTTGCCTCGCTATGGAAGATTTCCAGTTCCTCCAGGTCTGAGATGTAGAGTCGAATAATGGGGTACTGGCTGATTTCCTCCCAGGTCATGGCCTGGCCACTCAGGGGATGTGCCTCGCGCACCAGAATCACTGGCGGGTTACTCCCCAGGGAGTGGTAGATAAAGTCATCGGTATAGCCGCGGTGGCGGATATGGATGGCGAAATCCAGGCTGCCGGCGGCGAGTTGATCCAGCTGACGTTCGACCCGGGTAATCGATCTCAGGGTCAGGCCCGGCGCCATGAACTGCAGGCGTGCCATCAGCTGGGGCAGCACGCCGATGCCGATGTACTCGGACAGGGCTATGGTGATTTCGCCCCGATAGGTATCGGGATTGAAGGAGCGGGCGGTCACCAGTTGCTGGATGTCCTGGAGCACAGTTTCCAGCTGCTGGGCCAGTTGCAGGGCCCTGGGTGTGGGTTGCATACCGTGGGAAGAGCGGGTGAACAGAGGGTCATCAAACACCCCGCGCAGGCGGGACAGGGTCTTGCTCATGGCGGGTTGGGTAATGAAGAGCCGCTCAGCGGCCCGGGATACGTTCCGCTCCTCCAGTAATACCTGTAAGGATATCAACAGGTTAAGGTCTATTTTTAGAAGTTCTCTAGTATCCATCTGCGCTGCCTTCCAGTCTCCAGATATAAATATTATTCATGTAACACATGATAATAATATATTAGGAATATATCACAAGCGCCCATATAGTTAATCCTGACGAAAGACCAAAGGGGAGGATCCAGTATGTTTATTCCAACGATGTTTGCGCTGTATTTCGCACTGATCGGCATGATCGCCTGGGATGACTATCAGAATTCACAGTAGTCAAGTCCGGGGGGTCGAAAGACGCCATTCAGATCCATAGCAAAAACCTGTAAACCCGCCATTCGGCGGGTTTTTTTAGCTGGTCCACAGCCCCCTCGGGGGACAAAGACCAGCGGGGTCAATGGTGATGTGAATAACTTGCGCAGCAAGATATTCACACTCCGCTGACCCCTCCACCGATCAGGAGCGATGCCCCCACCCAACCGCTATACTCAACGCTCAGACACCTGAGCCAGAGAGACCACTGATGCGCACCACGACTCTTCTTATCTTGCTGTTTGGGCTTGTCGCCGTGCCCAGCTTCGCCGCCAGGCCCTGGGAAGTTGACACCCCGGAACGGGTGGTGTCCTTCGCCGATGTGCACGGCGCTTACGACGACCTGGTGCAGATATTGCAGGAGGTCAGTGTCGTCGATGCCAATGCCGACTGGAGCGGCGGCAAGACCCATTTGGTGAGTACCGGCGACCTGATCGACCGGGGCCGGGACTCGCGCAAGGTGGTTGAATTGTTGATGAAACTGGAGCGGCAGGCTGCGGCCGCGGGTGGCGCGGTACACGTGGTGCTGGGTAACCACGAGGTGATGGTCATGAGCGGTGACTGGCGTTATATTTCGGTCCCGGAGTACGCCGCCTTCAGCGGCGAGGAAACCGGCGCCGAGCGCGAGGCCCTGCTGAATGAGTTTCGCGATGGACATCCCACAATGGCCGAGGAAGAACTGCGACTGAGCTTCGAAAAACGCTTTCCGCCGGGTTTTCTCGGCTTGCAGCGGGCCTACGCACCGGACGGCGAACTCGGCAAGTGGTTGCTGGAACTGCCACTGGTACTGCGGGTCAACGACAGCCTGTATATGCACGGGGGTATCTCCACCGAGATCGCCGAGCAATCCCTGGACGATATAAACCGCAACAACAAAGCCGATCTGAAGAAATACCTGCAATTGGTGGAGTCTCTGCGTAGCGCCGGAGTGTTGTCACGCTATGTAGACTTCTGGGGCCGGCGCGACTATCTCAACACCCGGGCTACCGCTGCCCTGGCGGCTGACCCCAAGGCCAGGCCAGACTGGTTCCAGGACTTTCTGGAACTGGCAGAACTGGAGGCCGCCTTCCTGTTCTCCCCACAAAGCCCGATCTGGTATCGCGGCACTGCCTATTGCCACCCCTATGCGGAGGCCTTTAACACCGAGCGCCTGCTGAAGCGCAGCGGCGCCCGGCGGGTTGTGATCGGGCATACCCCCAATCCCGGCGCTGCGTTAGTGCGTCTGGACGGCCTGGTCATTCGCATGGACACCGGCATGTTGCAGTCGGTGTACAAGGGCAAGGCTGCGGTGCTGGTACAGAAGGGCGAGCAGCGCTACGTGCAGTATCTGGGCCGTCCCGAGCAGCACCAGCCGGTAGTCGAGGAAACGCAGCTGACGCAGACCCTGTCGGGCATCAGCGACGCGGAGATGGAAGCCTTCCTGTTGCAGGGCAGGGTTGTGGAGGTGGTGGAGATCGGCACCGGTGTCACCAATCCCAAACGGGTGACCCTGCGCCAGGGCGAGCGCGAGGACTTTGCGGTATTCAAATACGAGGATACTGACCCCGGCCTGGAAGCGAAATCCCGCTACTCGCCCCGCAAGCACAATCAGTCTGATCGCTATAGCTACGATGTGGCCGGCTACAAGATGGACCGGATGATCGATCTGCAACTGGTGCCGGTCACGGTGCTGCGCTCCGTGGAAGGCAGGGAAGGCGCACTGGGGGCCTGGCTTTCCAACACCGTCAATGAGCGTGATCGGGCCCAGCAGGAGCAGAGTTTCAGCGGTCACTGTCCGCAGATGGAGCAGTACCGCCTGCGCATACTGTTCGACGTCCTGATTTACAACGAGGATCGTAATCTCACCAATATTCTCTGGAGTGAGGGTAACTACATGCTGCGCCTGATCGACCACTCGCTGGCCTTTCGCTCGCTGGAGCGCCGCCCCAAGCAGTACCGGAAGATAGCGCTGCGGCTGTCCGACCTGTTCCGGCAGAACCTGCAGACCCTTAACCGGGAGCGGTTGGATGCCGAGCTCTCCGCCTACCTGCATCCCCGCCAGATCGAGGCTATTCTGGGTCGCAGGGATCTGATTCTTAGGGAAGCCAAAAATACCAATCCCTGATTTCCCGGTGCAGCTGAGGTGAGGAACACGTGCGTGTGGCGCCCCGCTGGTGATTAGCCGCGGACGACCTGCAACTTGGGAGCGACGCTGCCGGCTCTGCGTTTGGCCCTGGGCCGGCTGCTTACAGCCTTGATGACCGGTACTTTTTTTGCCGCAGCTTTTTTAGCGGCTGGCCGTTTTTTTGCTGCCGCTTTGATGGTGGCTTTCTTTGCGGCGGGTTTGGTGTTGGCCGCAGACTTTTTATTTGCAGCTATCTTTTTATCAGAGGCCGCAGGCGCTTTCTTCGCTACCGGCTTTTTCTTCGCGGGTGCTTTTTTCGCTGCTGCTTTGCGTGGGGCCGGTGCTGATCCGGCACCCGTGGCAGCGACCAGCAGTTCCTCGTAGGACTCGCGCAGGTATTCCATGTAGGTCGAGGGGTCGGGGATGGTATCCCGGTCACCCAGTACCGACAGGGTGATGCGGTCAGACTGGCTGAACACCGTGTGGAACAGACCTACACCCGGCGTCAAAACACCGAGACCGTGGTATTGCACCAGGCGGGCACCGGCGCAGTACAGGTCGAAGTCCGGGCCCGGAACATTGGTAACCACCGTGGTTGTATTCAGCGGAATGAAGCGAGACAGATGGCGTTTCGACCACAAGCTGGCCGCGGCCTTGGTCAGGACGGGTGAGAAAATACCGGCAATTTTAAGGGCGTCTACCAGCGGGCTGGACTCTCCGAATTGCTTGGCTTCAATGGTGCTGACGTGAATGGCCTTGAGACGCTCTAAGGGATCTTCAATATCGGTGTGCAGGGAAGCGAAGATAGCGCCGACCTGATTATTGTCGTCGGTCTCCGCGCGACGGGTGCGCATATTAACCGGCAAGCTGGCGGCCAGTGGCAATTCCGGGGTTTCACCCTTGGCCACGAGATAGCGCTGCAGGGCGCCACCGACTACCGCCAGCGCCACGTCGTTGAGCTTGACGCCGGTGGCGTTCTTGATGTCCTTGAAGGCGGCGAGGGGGAAACTCACCGCGTCAAATACGCGGTGCGGTCCCACCGGGTTATTAAAGCGCGTCTTGGGCGACTGCACATCGGGCATGGAGATTTCCTTGCGCGCCACCTGGACTGCAAACTTGCCCAGTTCCGCGGCCAGCTTGGCCGTACCGCGAACCAGGCCGACTGTGTTTTTGACCCGGTTGATCGAGGCCTTGCCCAGCAGTTCCGCTGTTGAGGGCTCACGGTCGACCAACACAGGTTCGCTGTCGTCTACCGGGGTCTCAGTCGGGTTGGGTACCAGGTCGTGCAGGGCTGCCATAAACGAGGCGCCGCCAGCACCGTCAACCAGCGAGTGGTGCATTTTGGTATACACCGCAAAGCTGCCCGCGGGCAGGTTCGGAATATTGTCCAGGCCTTCTATTATGTAGGCTTCCCACAGCGGTCGCGACATGTCCAACTGGCGAGCGTGCAGGCGCGCCACCTGTATGCACAGCTGGCGCCAGTCACCGGGCTCGGGCAGGGCGATGTGGCGAAGGTGAAACTCCACATCAAAGTTGGCATCTTTAACCCAGTAGGGACGATCTATGCCGCCGGGAACTTCGACCAGGCGGGTGCGGAACAGGGGCATGCGCTGCAGACGCTGCTCAAAATTGGTGATGACCTGCTTGAACCTGACGAAGCCGCCCTCGGCACTGGATGGATCATAGATGCCGAGTCCGCCGACGTGCTGGGGAGTGTTACTCTGTTCCAGATTGATAAATGCCGAATCGAGAATGCCGAGTTGTTTCATGAAGTTCAGAGCCTCTGTGCCTGGTTCAAGTTTACGTTTACGTAGATACCTCCATTGCAACCCCTAAAACGGTTACAACTTTTTTGTGTCTTCGTTATTGAATTTATTAGCCCGCCTGGCCTGGTGGTTTCCGGCAGCAGGGCGCGCTTTTTACCACAAATGGGCCTCAATCTCAATTTTGAGTCAGGCGAGGCGGGCTTGACGACTACAACAGCCGGTCTGGTTTAGTAGATTTAACCGCCCGCGCTTGCAATCAATGCGTTAATGTTATCTAATTAATTCGATTACATTAATCTACTGAAAACTGCTGACTATGACACAGATGTGCGTGGAGGGTGGTTCATGAATCAGTCCAGGTTGTTGCCAGTTGTGATCGCCCTGTCATTATTAACAGCCTGTGGTGTACCGCTGGACGGGGGCGAAATCGTCGCCGGGGCCAGCCCCGCCGAGGTGGTTGTGGAAAAGGCGCGGCGCCTGCGGGAAGCCGCACAAACCCTGGACAGGAATACGGGCGGCCAGATACTGTTTGGTGACCTGCATACCCACACCTCCTTCTCACCTGACGGGTTTATTCTCGGACTCCCGTTCACCGGCGGCGAGGGTGTGCGACCGCCGGCCGATGCCTGCGACTACGCCCGCTATTGCTCGGCGGTAGATTTCTGGGGCATCAGCGATCACGCCGAGGGCATTACACCCAGGTTGTGGTCAGAAACCCGCGAGTCTATTCGCCAGTGCAATGCCCTCTCCGACCCTGCCATTCCCGACCTGGTGTCCTTCCTGGGTTGGGAGTGGAGCCATGTGGGCGCCACCCCGAACGCCCATTACGGCCACAAGAACGTGTTCTTCAAGGACACAGCCGACGACAGTGTGCCGGCCCGCTCCATCGCGTCACCAAGGCAGCAGTTGGGCAAAGCGCCGATCCCCAGATTCGCCCAGCTGGCGATGTCGCTGGCGGATTGGGAGAATCGGGACTTCTACTGGAGCATTCAGTCCTATTACGATGAAATTGGTGATACTCCGGTGTGTGAGCGGGGGGTGAACTCACGGGAGCTCCCCCATGACTGTCTGGAAGTGGCGCACAACCCGGGTGAGTTATTCAGCAAACTGGATGATTGGGGTTTCGAAGCGCTGGTAATCCCCCACGGCAATACCTGGGGGCTGAGTACACCGGCGGAAACCAGTTGGGACAAGCAGCTCACTGATACCTACCAGAACCCCAGGTACCAGACCCTGATCGAGATCTACTCGGGCCACGGCAACTCGGAAGAATACCGGTCCTGGAGTTCAATAGATCGGGACGAGGCCGGAGACGCGGTGTGCCCCCTGCCCAGCGAAAACTTCCTGCCCTGTTGCTGGCGGGCCGGCGAGATTATTGAGGCGCGCTGCGAAGATCCGACCTCCCCCGCCTGTGCCTTCCGGGTGATCGAGGCGCGTCAGACTTATCTGGATGCGGGCATCTCCGGTCACCTGACCGTGCCGGGCGCGGAAGTGGCGGATTGGCTGAATTGCGGCCAGTGTGAAGATTGCTTCAATCCCAGTTTCAAGCTGCGCCCGAAGGTGTCGACCCAGTACGCACTGACCCTGAACAAGCCTGAGAACCTGCCTGACCGGCAGAAGTTTCGCTTTGGTTTTATCGGCTCCAGCGACAATCACCGTGCCCGTGCCGGCAACGGTTACAAGGAAATGGGCAGGCGCAGGGGCAACACCGAGGTCATGGGCGCCGAGCGGGAGGGCGCCACACCACGCGGCGTCGACCGCGGTGATCCCAATTCCCTGCAATCGCGTCGCGTGCAAGACCTGGGTGAAATCGGACTGAGCGACAAACGCAATATGGAACGCCAGCAGTCTTTCTTTATGACCGGTGGGCTGGTCGCCGTGCACAGCGAGGGTCGTGATCGGGATTCGATCTGGGCTGCACTGCAACGCAAGCAGGTGTACGCCACATCGGGGGATCGTATTTTGCTTTGGTTCGATGTGCTCAACAGCGACCAGGGTGAGCTGCCCATGGGTTCGGAAACAGCCATGGCGAAGAACCCCTCATTTCGGGTCAGTGCCGCGGGTGCATTCCGGCAGTTGCCAGGCTGCCCCGGCTACGTCGGGAACGCATTGGGGGCGGAGCGACAGGCCTCACTGTGTGCCAATGAATGCTACAACCCCGGCGATGAGCGCAAGGCCATCACCCGCATTGAGGTGGTGCGTATCCGCCCGCGCGAGGATGCGGCAGAAACCGCCGGCGAGTTGATCGAGGACCCCTGGCGGGTGTTTCCCTGCAACAGCGCTGACGGGTCCTGTAGCGTGGAGTTTGAAGATCCGGAGTTCGGCCAGCAGC
>JAPUKZ010000122.1 GCA_027295405.1 Gammaproteobacteria bacterium | reverse complement strand
GGCGCTGTACATGGACAACCCACAGGGGCTGGCAGAGTACATCGCCAACCCGACCCGGAAGCGTGATGATTATCCGGAGATGCCCCCGCAGAACTACCTGGACCCGGAAACCCGCCTTGCGGTTGCTGAGTACATGCTTTCTCGTACCAAGTAGATTGGTGGCGCTTGCCGACTATTTCATAGATCGGGGTCGGAGCGGTCCGACGTCTCGGGTGGGGTCGGAGGGTGGGGTCGGGTGGGGTCGGAGGGTGGGGTCGGAGGGTGGGGTCGGAGGGTGTGGGCGGGGCGCGCAGCCTCGGAGGGTGGCAAGGCGACCCCCGGCCGAAACCGCTCAAGCAAGTTTGGCACTGGTGCGTTCATGCCAGGCTTTGAGGTTGGCACACTCATCCGGAATGCCTTCTTTTACCCAGCCGGAGAACTCGACCATGCAATAGAGATCGATATCGGCGTAGGTGAAGTTATCGCCGGCCAGCCACGGGGAATTGCCCAGCCGCTTGTCGACCATGGGCCAGAAATCATGCAGCTGCAACTTGCCCCGTGCCGCCAGGTCCGGAATCTGGGACAGGGGCAGCGCCCCGGTAGAGGCACGGTCTTTGAAGCCCTTGACCGAGTTGCGGAATATATCCCTGACCGCCGCAAAGCCGGAAATCATTAGCAAATGATCCCAGTTCAGTACCTGGGCCCGCTCGATATCAGTACTGCCCAGCAGTGGTTTCTCGGGATACTGTGATTCCAGGAAAGCCACCTGGGCGATAACTTCGGTGAGCAGGGTGCCGTCCTCCAGTTCCAGTGCGGGAATGGTGCGCAGGGGATTGAAGGCGGCGTACTCTTCGCCGTGTTGCTCCAGGGCTCCGAGGTCAATTTGTTGGGTCTCCAATTCTATGCCCTTGTAGTCCAGAAACAGCTGCAGGCGGCGGGCATTGGGCGCGAGATCAAAGGTGTAAAGCTTCATCATGAATTCTCCGCGATTGGGGGGAATTGATCTTAGGCAGGTCTACAGCCAATTACCAGTGCAGGTGAGTTTCCGCGAACCCCGTAACTCGCTATAATGCGCCCCCTGAGACCCCTTCCCATGAGGAATAATTGTGATCAAGTCTTTGAAAGTGCTGGTAATTTTATGCCTCAGCGCAGTATTCAGCCTGGCTACGCAGGCACAGACCGACAAGCAACGCGCCGAAATTGAAGCGCGCATCAAGCCTGTCGGTGAAGTCTGCCTGCAGGGTGACGCCAGTTGCGCGGCAACCGGCGCCGCCACTGGTGCTGCCCGTTCCGGTGAAGAGGTCTACAACACCTCCTGCATGGTCTGCCACGCGTCCGGCGTCGCCGGCGCGCCTATACTGGGTGATGCCACCGCCTGGGCTGACCGTATCGCCAAGGGCAGGGATGTACTCCTCGACAGCGGCATTAATGGTTTGGCCGGCACCGGCATGATGGCCAAGGGCGGCTGTGGCAACTGCTCCGATGAAGAGGTCACGGCGGCGGTTGATTACATGATAGACGGCAGCCAGTAGACGAGCCCACTATCCAAAGCCGCCATCAGGGCGGCATTTTTTTGCCTGCTCTGCTACATTGCAGGGAGACTTTCCCGGGAGATGACTGTGCGCAGTATCACCTTTGTGTTTGCCTTGTGCCTGATGAGCGCTTGCGCGGAGGAGCCGCCGCCACCACCGATGGTAGAGGTGGTTGTCGACACCGTGGTTTTGGATCCCTATCAACCCAAGGCCTCCTTTGTGGGTCGCCTGCATGCCCGCGACGATGTGTCCATCCAGGCCAAGGTCAGCGGGTACCTGCTTTCACACAACTTCCGTGAGGGCGAACTGGTCAATGTAGGCGATCTTCTCTACGAGATCGATCCCGCCGAGTTTGAAGCACAGATGGCGCGGGCACGAGCGGGCCTGGCCAAGGCCAAGGCCACCCAGGCGGTGGCCGGCAGCAATTTTGAGCGCGGTAAAGGCCTGTTGCCGGACGGCAATATCTCGGCCTCGGAAATGGACCAGCTCACTGCGAACAAGCTGGAAGCCAATGCCGGCGTCCAATCTGCCCTGGCGCAGCTGAAAACCGCCGAGGTCAACCTGAGCTATACCCGCATACTGGCGCCAATAACCGGGCGTATTGGCCGTAATAAATTCAGTACCGGGGACCTGGTGGGCCCCACTAGCGGTACCCTTAACACGCTGGTGAGTGTCGACCCGATACAGGCCCTGTTCCAGCTATCAGAGGCAACCTATGTGGCCAATGTCGTTCAGCGTATGGGCTCGGACAATGCGCGGGCGCTGGCCGACTCAGACATGAGTGATTTGCGCGTGTTACTGGAGCTGAGCAATCGCAAATTCTACAAGGAAGTGGGCCATATTGATTACATCGCCAACCGTATTTCTGAAGATACCGGCACCCTGGAGGCCCGCGCTTCGATACCCAACCCCGATGGCTTCTTGGTGCCGGGGCAATATGTGCGAGTAGTGATTGAGAGTGAGACCCTGGTGGAGGCCTTGTTCGTCCCCCAGGCGGCGGTGCAGGCAGACCAGCAGGGTAACTTTGTACTGGTGGTGGATAACGGCGTGGTGCAACGGCGCAACGTGGTGCTTGATGAGCGCGTAGACGACAAGGTTGTCGCCAGGCAGGGCGTGGCAGAGGGAGAACAGGTTATTGTGCGGGGCTTGCAGCAGGTACGTCCCGGGCAAGCGGTTAGCACCCGGCCCCTGCCGCAAGCCGAGGACTGACAAACCGTGTTCAGCGCCTTTTTTATCGACCGGCCCAAGTTCGCACTGGTTATCGCCATCGTGCTCACCCTGGGCGGCCTGATTTCAATCACCATGTTACCGGTTTCTGAATACCCGGCCATAGCACCGCCAGGCATCGTTGGTAGTGGAATGTACCCCGGTGCCTCGGCCGAGGTGGTTGAGAAAACGGTTGCCGCGCCAATTGAGGACCAGATAAACGGCGTGGAGGATATGATTTACATGTCCTCCAAGAGCGCCAATGACGGCAGTTACCGGCTCACCGTCACTTTCGAGGTCGGTGCCGACCCCGATATGGCGCTGGTACGGGTGCAAAATCGCGTTAAATTGGCGGAACCCCGACTGCCGGCGGAAGTTCGTGCGAGCGGGCTGAATATCGACCAGAAGTCGCCGGATATTCTCAAGATTATCAGCTTTCACTCGCCTGACGGGACCCACGATTACAAGTTCTTATCCAACTACGTCTCCATCAATGTGCAGAGTGCGCTGGAGCGGATTAGCGGTATCTCCTCGGCGGAGATCCTCGGTGAGGCGGACTACTCCATGCGTCTGTGGCTGGATCCGAATCGCATGGCGCGCCTCTCTGTCACCACCACCGACGTGCTCAATGCCCTGCGTGAGCAAAATATCCAGG
>JAPUKZ010000121.1 GCA_027295405.1 Gammaproteobacteria bacterium | reverse complement strand
GCTTGGGCATGAAGGTGGCTGTCTTGCCATAGGCGTGGGCTACGTTATGCACGCAGTACTTGAGGATTTGGGTTTGATCGGCCTTGACGACCAGAGTATCGAAGCGAACGCCAATCTCACACTGGCCGGCAGTGCCTACCTCGTGGTGGTGAACCTCGATCTGCAGTCCCATCTGCTCCATGGCGGCACACATGGCGGCACGGATGTCGTGCAGAGAGTCGACCGGGGGCACCGGGAAATAGCCGCCCTTGACACCCGGGCGGTGACCGATGTTGCCATCATCGAAGGAGCGGTTGGAAGCCCAGGCCGCCTCTTCAGACTCAATCGAGTAGCCGGCGCCGGACATGTCGGCGTGCCACTTGACGTCATCAAAAACAAAGAACTCCGGCTCGTCGCCGAAAAAGGCGGTGTCGCCGATACCCGTGGACTTCAGGTACTCCTCGGCACGTTTGGCCACGGAGCGCGGGTCGCGCTCATAGCCCAGCATGGTGGTTGGCTCAACGATGTCGCAGCGCAGGATAACAGTCGGTTCGTCGGTGAACGGATCCAGTACCGAGGTGCTGTCGTCGGGCATCAGGATCATGTCGGATTCATTAATGCCCTTCCAGCCGGCAATGGATGAGCCGTCAAACATTTTACCGCTTTCAAAGAAATCGGCGTCGACCTCTGAGGACGGAATGGACACGTGCTGCTCTTTGCCGCGGGTATCGGTGAAGCGCAGGTCAACCCAGCGGGCTTCGTTTTCTTTTAGCAAGTCCAGAGTGTGCTCTGACATTGTTTTTCCTCCATCGGATGATCGTCGTGCTGGCCTGACCAGCTTTGTTAAACCTGCACCCGCTTACGCCGTGGGGCGGACGTTGCTGTAGCACTAGGGTTCTGCTATAAATAAAACTACCTTAGCAAAAGCTGTGCCAGAATGGCGCAGAGGCTAAGTTCCTGTTATACAAAGGTTTTCTAATAGACGAGAAAATTCTCTAAACTCGCCTGCACCTTTATGGTGCGTGCGCGTACCATTTCGGTGCGTTTGCCGCAGAGCCCGAATGGTTTTCGCACACCGCTAAAGGAACGCCTTATAATATGCGCCCCAAGCAGAGACGGTGTTATGGCCGCATTGAAATTCATTGTCAAGTTTTTTCCGGAAATCACCATCAAGAGCAAGCCGGTACGGCGGCAGTTTGTCAGCCAGTTGGCCAATAACCTGCGCACCGTACTTAAGCGCGTTGACCCGAACATAAAAGTCCAGAAGGACTGGGACAAACTGGTGCTTACCAGCGAACTCGACCCCGCGCAGGGCCGCAGTCAGCTGGCGGACGCCATCGGGCGGGTCCCCGGCATTTCCTGGTACCTGGACGTACTGGACTACCCTCTGGGTGATTTTGACGACATTCTGCAACACACCCGCCGTGTTTACGAGCCACGCCTGCCCGGCAAGACCTTTGCCGTGCGTTGCAAGCGCGCCGGGCGCCACGAGTTCAGGTCCATCGACGTGGAGCGCTACGTCGGTGGCGGATTGAACCAGCACTGTGACTCCGCCGGCGTCAATCTGAGTACACCTGACATCACCGTGGCGTTGGAAATTCGGGATGACCGTCTGTATGTGGTAAACGAGCGCCACAAGGGCCTGGGTGGATTCCCCATCGGCAGCCTCGACCCGGTGTTGTCCCTGATTTCCGGCGGCTTTGATTCAACCGTGTCCAGCTACCTGACCATGAAGCGCGGTCTGCGCACCCACTTCTGCTTTTTTAACCTGGGTGGCCGTGATCACGAGATCGGGGTCAAAGAGGTGGCCCTGTACTTGTGGTTGAAGTATGGCTGCGGGCAACGGGTACGCTTTGTCAGTGTGCCCTTTGCGGAGGTTGTGGCCGAGCTGCTGAACGAAATTGATGATTCGCAGATGGGCGTGATTCTGAAGCGGATGATGTTGCGCGCGGCCACGCAGATAGCCGACCAGCTGTCGGTCGATGCCCTGGTTACCGGTGAAAGTGTCGCCCAGGTTTCCAGCCAGACCCTGCGCAACCTCGCGGTGATAGACGCCGCCACCGATAAACTGGTGCTGCGGCCGCTGATCACCAGTGACAAGGAAGATATAATTCGCCTTGCTGCGCAAATTGGTACCGAGCAGTTTGCCGCCGCCATGCCGGAGTACTGCGGGATCATATCCGTCAACCCCACGACCCGGGCACGACCGGAGCGTATCGCCGGCGAGGAGGCACATTTCGACTTCGGCATCATAGACCGTGCGGTGGCAGCTGCGGTGGTACAGAACATCGATGAGATTGCCGAAGAAGAGCTGTGTCGCAGCGAGGTGGAGGTGTTGGGGGTGCCGCTTACCGGTGCAGTGATCATCGATATTCGGCACCCGAACGAGGCGAAACAGCTGCCCTTGAAGATACACGCGGAGGTTTTGACTATTCCCTTTTACGAACTCCACAGTCGCATGCAGGCGCTGGATCGGGGGCTGACCTACATGCTCTACTGCGAGCAGGGTGTGATGAGCAAACTGCAAGCCGGGCACCTGGTGGCGTCCGGTTACGGCAACATCAAAGTTTATCGTCCGCAAGCCTGAGTTTCGGGTATAATCGCGGCCCTTTTTTGTCGCCCCAGCCGCCGCACGGCGTGTTCTGCACCCGCCGTTGCTGGCGTCTTGCGACTAGCCAGCAGCGCACGGCCGGGGGCTTCGAGGTAAACAGTGATTGAGAAGCTTCGCAATATCGCCATTATTGCCCACGTAGACCACGGCAAAACCACCCTGGTGGACTGTCTGCTGAAACAATCTGGCACCCTGGATCGACGTGATCTCTCCACCGAACGCATCATGGACTCCAATGACCAGGAGCGCGAACGGGGAATTACCATTCTGGCCAAGAACACCGCCATCGAATGGAGCGAGCACCGCATCAATATCGTGGATACACCCGGGCACGCGGATTTCGGCGGCGAGGTGGAACGGGTGTTGTCCATGGTGGACAGCGTGCTGTTGTTGGTGGACGCAGTGGACGGTCCCATGCCGCAGACCCGCTTCGTCACCCAGAAAGCCTTTGAGCGCGGTTTGAATCCGATCCTGGTGGTCAACAAGGTGGACCGGCCAGGTGCGCGCCCGGATTGGGTGGTGGATCAGGTCTTCGATTTGTTCGATCGGCTGGGAGCCAGCGAGCAACAGCTGGATTTTCCGGTCATCTTCACCTCCGCCCTGGAGGGGGTGTCGGGGCTTGACCACGAAGCCATGGGCAGCGACATGACAGCGTTGTTCGAAGCCGTGGTCGAACACGTTCCCGCGCCCTGTGTCGACCGGGAGGGACCGCTGCAGTTGCAGATCTCGGCCCTGGCTTACACCAGTTATGTGGGCGTGATCGGGGTGGGTCGTATCAATCGGGGTACGCTTTCCGCCAATACCCGGGTCACCGTGGTAGGGCGTGAAGGCAAGCAGCGTGACGGTCGTATTCTCCAGGTAATGGGATATCGGGGTCTGGAGCGCGTGGATGTTGAGGTTGCCGAGGCGGGTGACATCGTCTGTATCACCGGCATCGACGGTCTGAATATTTCCGATACCCTGTGTGACACCAATGCCGTGGAGGCCATGCCCGAGCTGATGGTGGATGAACCCACGGTCAGCATGACCTTCCAGGTCAATGACTCACCCTTTGTTGGCAAGGAAGGTAAGTATGTTACCTCGCGCAATATCCGGGAGCGGCTGGAGCGTGAGCTGATCCACAATGTGGCACTGCGGGTTCAGCCAGGCGATAGCCCCGACAAATTCATTGTATCTGGCCGCGGTGAACTGCACCTGTCGGTTCTGATCGAAACCATGCGTCGGGAAGGTTTTGAATTGGGCGTGTCACGCGCCGAGGTAATCCAGCGGGAAGTGGATGGCGAGTTACAGGAGCCCTTTGAGCAGCTGGTTATCGACTGTGAGGATATGCACCAGGGCAGATTGATGGAGGAGTTGGGACGGCGCCGGGCCGATCTCAAGAACATGGTACCGGACGGCAAGGGCAGGGTGCGGATGGATTTTATCGTGCCGGCCCGCGGTCTGATCGGTTTCCGCTCCCTGTTTCTTACCCTGACCTCGGGAAGCGGCATTCTCACTCACGTTTTTGATCACTATGGTCCGGTTAAAAATGCCGAAATAGTCCATCGCAGTAACGGCGTGCTGGTGTCGCTGGTCAAGGGCAAATCCCTGGGCTACTCCCTGTTTAACCTGCAGGACCGCGGGCGTTTGTTTATCGACCCGAACGTAGAAGTGTATGAGGGCCAGATTATTGGCCAGCACAGCCGTGGCAATGACTTGACGGTAAACCCCACCAAAGCCAAGCAGCTCACCAATATCCGCGCGGCGGGCACCGATGAGAACATCATGCTGACGCCTCCCATCAAGCACAGCCTGGAACAGGCGCTGGAATATATCGAGGATGACGAGCTGGTGGAGGTCACGCCGGAGAATATTCGCCTGCGTAAGAAACTGCTGCGGGAGCACGAACGTCGCCGCGCGGGGCGCATTTAGAGAGCTTGTCTATACTGGGGGTATGTTGCAGCTCTATCCTGAGATAAAACCCTACAAAAAGCACCGCCTGGTGGTCCAATCTCCCCACGAATTGTATCTGGAGGAAAGCGGTGACCCGCACGGTATTCCCGTGCTGTATCTGCACGGTGGGCCCGGTGCCGGTTGCGACAATCGCAATCGTGGCTTCTTCGATCCTGAAAAATACCGGATCATCCTGTTCGACCAGCGCGGCGCCGGTCGCTCAACTCCCCATGCGGAGTTGCAGCACAATAATACCGAGGCGCTGCTGCAGGATATTGAAGCAATTCGCGAGTTTCTGGGGATTGAGCGCTGGCTGTTGTTCGGGGGCTCCTGGGGCTCAACCCTGGGTCTGCTCTACGCTCAGCAGTTCTCGCAGCGGGTACTGGCCCTGATTTTGCGGGGTATTTTTTTGGCGCGCCAGCAAGACCTGGACTGGTTTTACCAGGAGGGCGCCAGTCGTCTGTTTCCAGACTACTGGGAGGATTATGTCCGGCCGGTGTCGGTGGAACAGCGGCACGATTTTGTCAATGCATATTACCAGCTTCTCACTGGAGACAATGAGCTGGCGCGAATGGGTGCGGCCAAAGCCTGGTCCAGCTGGGAAGCACATTGCGCCACCTTGCGACCCAATCTCGAAGTGGTACAGCATCTCTCAGACCCCCACACGGCGCTGGCCATGGCAAGAATCGAGGCGCATTACTGCGTCAACCGTTTCTTCATTGAAGAGAACCAGATTCTGGATAAGGTCGATCGCTTGCAAGGTATCCCGGGAACTATTGTGCACGGTCGCTATGACAGCGTATGCCTTTTGGAAAATGCCTTCAGTTTGCACCGTTGCTGGCACGATTCAGAGCTCAACATTATTCGCGATGCGGGGCACGCGGCGTCCGAGCCCGGGGTTACGGATGCGCTGATTCGAGCCACCCGGCGTATGTCAGGGCGATTTCAGGACATCCCGGCGTAATTCGTGAAAGCACTCTTGCAGCGAGTCAGTCACGCCAGTGTGTCTGTTGAGGGGGTCAGCGTGGCGGAAATAAATGCGGGCCTACTGGTGTTCCTGGGGCTGGACCGCGACGACGATGCAGCAGTGGCGCTCAGGTTGGTGGACAAGGTGCTCAACTATCGCCTTTTCGCCGACGCCCAGGGGCGCATGAACTGTAGTGTGCGTGACATCGCCGGTGGCGTGCTGCTGGTCTCCCAGTTCACGTTGTCTGCGGATACCCGCAAGGGCTTGCGTCCCAGCTTTTCCGGCGCCATGTCACCGGGCGCTGCGGAAACACTCTACAGCAGGACCCTGGAGCTATTTCGACAGGCACATTCCAGGGTGGGCGCCGGAATTTTTGCCGCTGATATGCAGGTTTCCCTGGTCAACGACGGGCCGGTTACCTTTTTGCTGGAGATTGGGCCGGGCTGCGTCCAGCCGGGCTGCGTCCAGCCTGACTGATCAGGTAGTGGGCGAGCTGCTCGCGTTGCTGCTGGTCCAGGTCAAATTGAGGCATGGGTGGTGTTGGGGTGACGAAATAATCCGCCAGTGAGTCAAGGTCATAACGCTGAAGCAGTCGATTTAGTGGAACCGGGGTCAGGGCGGTGGTGCCGTGGCAGTCCGCACAGGGAAGCTGCCGGTAAATTTCTGCCCCAGCTGCGACCAGGCCCGGGTCGGTCGGACGCTGAACCGGCGGGTCACTGTCTCCAGCGTCCAGGGCAGCTGATACAGGCCCCGCGCCATAACTGACCCTGTAGATTACCCCGGCATAGTCGTCGGAGACGAAAAAACAGCCCCGGCCATCGCGGGTAACATCTACCGGGAGACCGACGATATCTCCATCCAGCTCAAACCCCCACAGGAAATCCCGCGAGCTGATAGCACCCGTCGCGTTCCAGTGTAGGGAAACCACCTTGAAGCCGTCGGGTTGGGAACGGTTCCAGGAACCGTGCAATGCCACCAGGGCGCTGCGCTGGAAGTCGGGCCCCGGTTTGGGACTGCGGATGAAATGAATACCCAGTGGCGCGTTGTGGGCGGGGAACTTGAACACAGGTGGCAGTGCGCTGGTTTGCAGGGCCTCATGACCAGCGCCGAAATCCGGATCCAGTTCATTGTCAACATTCAGATGTGGCCAGCCATAGAAGCCGCCTTCCTCTATGCGGTTCAGTTCACAGGGTGGGTAGTCGTCCCCTAGCAGGTCACGGCCATTGTCGGTGGCGTAGAGGCTGTCGTCCCAGGGCGCAAAATCCATACCGACACTGTTGCGCAGGCCGCTGGCGTAAACCTCGCCGTCGCTGCCGTCGGCGCGGTAGCGCATGATGGTGGCCCGGCGCGTGTCCGCTTCTTCACACACATTGCAGCTGGAACCCATGGCGACATACAACCAGCCCAGTTGATCAAAGCGTAGGGTCTTGCTCCAGTGGTTGCCGTCATCAGTGAGGCCGGTGATCAGTGGCTGGTAGCTGCCGCTGACACTGCCGCGCTCTGGATCGAAGACAATGCGACCAATCTGGTTGGACTCTGCGACATACAGCCAGCGACCGTGAATTTCCAGGCCGTGGGGCCGGTTCAATCCCTCCAACAGGTCCCGCTGCTCATCAGCCACGCCATTCTCATCACTGTCTATGAGAAGCAGAACTTTGCCACTGCGCGGGCTGCTCACCAACAGGTGGCGGTCGCTGGCGCGATACAGCATGCGCGGATTGGTGAGGCCACGAGCATAGACGCTCAGGCTAAAGCCCTCTGCCACTCGCAACCGCTGCAACAAGGTGTCGGATGAAGTATCGACGCTGGTTCCTAGCATGACATTGAGAATCATGGGGATGCTACTGACATGAATGCCGGGCACCAACAGGACCAGCCCAATGGCCAGAGCCAGGACCGCGGCGACCAGGCCGAGCAGGGATTTGCTGAGCAGATTCATGAGTCCCCCCTAGGGTCAGTGCTGGTGTCCGCCCACACCATGTGCATGTCCGTGGGCGAATTCTTCCTCGCTGGCCGCGCGTACCTGGGTAATTTCGATGTCGAAACTCAGGTGCTGGCCTGCCAGCGGGTGGTTGGCGTCGATGTCGGCACTGTGGCGCCCCGCTTTTGACACGGTCACACTGCGTCGACCTTGGTCCGTGTTAAGTTGGACTACCATGCCGGCTCGCAATTTGCCCTGGAATATCAGGTGCTTGATGGGTACCCGGTGTTGCAGGCTGCTCTGGCGCAGACCGTAGGCCTGCTCGGGTGCAAGCTCCACCCGCAGCGTGTCACCGGCCCTGTGGCCGTAAAGTTTCGCTTCGAGGCCGCGAATGATGTTGTTGGCTCCGTGCAGATAACGGGTGGGGTCGCCGCCGCGAGAGGTTTCCAGCTGTTCGCCCTCGCGGTTGCTGAGCACATAGTGGAATGACACCACGGTTTTTCCGGATATTTGCATGCTGAAGAAAGGCGCTGTGGAGAATGGCGCATGGTACGTGGAATTGCTTGCTAGTGGTAGCGCCGGAACGGGAACAAAAGGGAACAGAACAAAAGGGGACAGATTTATTTGATCAGAACGGTTCAAATAAATCTGTCCCCTTTTGTTCTGTTCCCTTGCTCCGATTTCGCACGCAGGCGAATACTTGTTAGTATTAGTGCTGTCAGGTTACGAGACGCAGGTTACGAGACGCAGGTTACGAGACACTATGTCTAATACAAAAATTCTAAATAAGGACGTGCCCGATGTTGGCAAACGCTGAACTCGCGCAGGATTTCTTTATACTTAACCAGCAGTACAAGCGGCTGGTGGCCGCCCTGTTGGAGGTAGTTGACATCCCCGCCAAGATGCTGGAGGTTAAAGCCACCGAAAACGCGGTACTGGGGAGCGTGGAGGAGGACCAGATTTACTATCTGGAAAGCGGCTCCCTCAACGTTCGCTACCGTGACCGGACCGTCTATTTATTGGATGATGGCGACCTGCTCTTACCGGATGTAACCGGTAGCAGTGACGCGGAGTCAGCGGTCATCTTCTCCAGCGAGAGCGGCGCTGTGTTGCGGGGCTACGCGGCCCTGGATTTTATGCACAAGGTTTTCTCCGACCCCTCGGCCCTGAAGCTGTGGACAAGGCTGTCGATTACCCATTCCGGTATGATGATGCGGCTCGCTGCGGCCCTGACAGATGCAGATACCCACGCGACACCGGGATTTGAGATTTATAACCCCGGTGACGTGATTATCCGGCAGGGCGACCGGGCCGACTTCGTGTTTAATCTGAGCGAAGGTACCGCTGAGGTGGTTGTTGACGGAGTCACTGTCGGCGCCATCGAAGAGGGCGAAATTTTTGGCGCCATGGCGGTGCTGACCAATGCCGACCGCACCGCGACGGTGCTGGCCAAATCCCGTTGTTCCGTGGTCAAGGTGCCCAAGGAACAGTTTTCTGACCTGATCAAGAGCAATCCGGCTACCATTCACAGCCTGTTGACTGATATGGCCAACTCCATCACCAATCTAAACGAACAATTGGTCGGTTTGCGCGGTAGTTACATGAACTGACCGGCGGTATCTATCCCTTCCCCGAGCTGCGGCCAGCGCCCGCAGCCGCATTAGACAATCATTGCTCACAGGCGAGATATCAATGTCTGACACCATAGAGATCGTTGACGGTATCGAGCAGATATCGCTGAAACAGTATGCCGAGAAAGCCTACCTGGACTACTCCATGTACGTCATTCTCGATCGCGCGCTGCCCAACATAGGCGATGGCTTGAAGCCAGTGCAACGGCGCATCGTCTACGCAATGAGTGAGCTCAACCTCAAGGCTTCGGCAAAGTTCAAGAAGTCAGCGCGCACGGTGGGTGATGTGATCGGCAAGTTCCATCCCCACGGCGACAGTGCCGCCTACGAGGCCATGGTACTGATGGCCCAGAATTTCAGTTATCGCTACCCGCTGGTGGATGGCCAGGGTAACTGGGGTTCGCCGGACGACCCCAAATCCTTTGCCGCCATGCGCTATACCGAGTCACGGCTGACCGCATATTCCGAGGTACTGTTGTTTGAGTTGGGGCAGGGAACCGTTGACTGGGTCCCGAACTTTGACGGGACCTTGAATGAACCGGCGGTGCTGCCCGCGCGCGTACCCAATGTTCTGCTCAACGGTACCACGGGTATCGCGGTGGGTATGGCTACCGATATCCCGCCGCACAACCTGCGCGAGGTGGTTACCGCGGCTATCCGCATGCTGGAAAAACCCAAATCGACGGTGCGGGAACTCTGCGAGCATGTCATCGCCCCGGATTTTCCCACCGAGGCGGAGATTATCACCCCGCGGGAAGAAATTATTGCCATGTACGAGAGTGGCCGTGGCAGCCTGCGCATGCGTGCGGTCTGGAGCAGGGAAGCGGGTGATCTGGTTGTTACGGCCTTGCCTTACCAGGTCTCTGGCTCACGGGTACTGGAACAGATAGCGCAACAGATGCAGGCCAAGAAGTTGCCGATGGTGGCGGACCTGCGCGACGAATCCGATCATGAAAACCCGACCCGGCTGGTGATAATGCCGCGCTCCAATCGCGTCGATGTCGAGGCGCTGATGAGCCACCTGTTTTCCAGTACTGACCTGGAGCGCAGTTATCGGGTAAATCTCAATATGATCGGTATCGACGCTAAGCCCGAGGTGAAGGGGCTGGATCGCATTCTCAAGGAATGGCTACGGTTCCGCACAACAACGGTGCGACGACGGCTGGAATATCGGCTGCAGCGAGTGTTGCGACGGCTGCACCTTCTGGAAGGTTATCTGGCGGCCTTCCTCCATATTGATGAAGTCATTCATATCATCCGCACGGAAGACAAACCCAAGCCGGCACTGATGCAACGCTTCAAGCTCAGCGATGAGCAGGCGGAGGCGATTCTGGAATTGAAGTTGCGCCACCTGGCCAGATTGGAAGAAATGAAGATCCTGGGGGAGCAGGATGAGCTGTCCGCGGAACGTGACCAGCTGCAGAAAATCCTCGGCTCGGAAGTGCGTCTCAAAACCTTGATCAAGAATGAGCTGCTGGAAGTTGCCGAGCAGTTTGGCGATGATCGTCGCTCGGTATTGGTGGAACGGGAGGAAGCTCGCGCCTTTACTGAACTGGAACTGATGACCACCGACCCGGTGACGGTTGTCATGTCAGAGAAGGGCTGGATTCGAGCGGCCAAGGGTCACGACATCGATCCCGCCACCCTGAGCTATAAATCAGGGGATGGTTTTAAGATGTCGGTCTTTGGCCGCACCAACCAGCCAGTGGTGATTCTGGATTCCACCGGGCGCGCCTATACCGTACCAACCCATAACCTGCCCTCCGCTCGCAGTCAGGGAGAACCGTTGACCGGGCGTATCAACCCCCCTACCGGCGCCACTTTTGAGGGCATCATGACCGGTTCTACAGCGAGTTTGTACCTGCTCGCCAGTGATGCGGGTTACGGATTTGTGGCGAAACTGGGTGACCTGCAAACCAAGAACCGGGCCGGCAAGGCCGCGCTTTCCCTGCCCCGGGGCAGCAAGGTACTGCAGCCGGCGCCGGTTTCCGAGGTAGAGGGTTACTACGTGGCGGCGGTGAGCAACGAGGGCCGCTTGCTGATTTTCCCACTTGTCGATTTACCACAACTGGCACGGGGCAAGGGGCTTAAAATTATCGCTATCCCCGGAGCAAGAGTACAAAACCGGGAAGAGTTTGTGCTGGGGGTGCAGGTACTCAGTGAGTCAGATTCACTGCTTGTGTACGCGGGCAAGCGTCACCTCAAGCTCAAATTCTCGGAACTGCAGTACTATCGTGGCGAGCGCGGTCGGCGTGGTAACAAGCTGCCCCGCGGTTTCCAGAAAGTGGATCGCATGGAGCTGGAACGGGATTAGGTGGCGCGCTTAAAAATAGGGGGCGTAGCACGTTTTTTTGAACCCGAAAACTGTGCTACGCCGCCTATTTTTTAGATCCCCTGCACAGAGTGCAGGAGTTGGCTGATCAGGATTTGTTGCTGGCGTTCCAGTAATTTGAGGTAGGGCTCGGCGAATCCTTGCAGCCGGGTGGCCTGGTTGGCAATGCCGTGATCGAGCTGGCTGCCGGTGGCGGTATCCTCATCTTTGCTGGCAGCTTCGCTCAACAATATGTGCTTCGGTTCGCTGGCGACCAGGGCTGCCAGTTCGTCGATGACGTGCTGGCAGTAGAGCCCTGGATAGATGTCACCGGGGCAGGCCGCACCGGCTTCACTGATGCCGCAGGCCATGGAGACGGACAGGCGCAGTCGAACCCGGGACTGCAGCGCCTCCAGCAGCTGTTGCACCATCCAGGCCGCACTGGCGGCGCGAAATACCGGGCTTCCGGAGGGGTGGTGGCCGCTGAAGCTGACCAGCAAGCCAAACTGGCGCACTACCGACAGCTCTCCCTGGTACAGCTCACACGCGCTGTTGACCAGCCGGTGCTGGAATTCCGTGTAGCGCAGCAACGAGGATTCATCCAGGGTTTCCACGTAGTTGACCAGGCTGTTGAGGCGAATATAGAGCAGACCAGCCGAGCGGTAACTGGCGCGATCAATACCGGAACCGTTGGAGGATTTCAGCAACTCCAACGGCAAACTGGCTATCCGGTGCTCCAGCAACTCCAGTTCCCCGTGTGGTTGTGCAGACGGTTTGCCGCTGCGGTCAATCTGTAGTTTGTCGATGATATTGCGCAGTCGCAGAACCATTTTTTGAGCCCAACTGGCCGCAATGGCGGTAACGAACAGGCTGAGCAGGATTGCCAGTAAAAACAGTCCCAGCGCCATGCGCTCCTGCTCCAGCATTGCCGGGCTGGGTGGCAGTAGTAGAGTAACCTCCCCGGCGATGTTTCCGTCAAGGGCGATGGGCGCACTGAAGCGACGAGCCTGCGGGCTGTCGCCGCTGCCGGCAGCCCCGATCTGGCGCCCGTCCAGATCGGTTACGCTGAGTCCCAGCAGCTGATTGCCCGACAGTAACTGTTCCAGGGTGACTTCCAGCCCTATCAGGTCGCCGTTGCCGATAACTGACGCGGTTTTCGCCGCCATTTGTCCTGCCAGGTGTTGGCCGTACTCGGCCTGTTGCAACTGCAGGATGTAGCGGCTGGACAGGTTGCCGACCAGCGCCAGCGCCAGAGCGACCAGCAGGCACAGTCCACCACAGATCGCGGCGAGGCGTTGCGCCAGGCTCAGGCGTGAAAAAAGTTTGTGCATCCCTGATGGTTATCCGAGTAGTCTGTGGCTGTGGCCTGGGGTTAGAATATGCGCTTTCTGCACGAGATTATACGTTGAAAGAAATTTTGTTGATCAACATTGCGGGCGAGGACAAACCCGGCTTGACGGCATCCGTCACCGAAATACTGGCCGGCTTTGATGTCAACGTATTGGACATCGGGCAGTCGGTGATTCACGACACCGTGTCTCTGGGTGTGCTGGTGGAACTACCGGAGCCTGCCCGGCAATCATCCCTGCTCAAGGACATTCTGTTTCGCACCTATGAGTTGGGTATGCAGGTGCGCTTTACCCCGATTGCGGAGGAGAGCTACGGCCACTGGGTATCCGGACAGGGCCGGCCGCGCTACATCATCACGCTGTTGGCCCGCAAAATCACCGCTCGCCACCTGTCCCGGGTGACCTCGGTGGTGGCGGCTAGTGAGCTTAACATCGACGGTATCAATCGTTTGTCGGGCCGGGTGCCCCTGGGCGAGCAGGCCGGGCTCAACAAGGCCTGCGTCGAGTTTTCGGTGCGCGGTGCGCTGGCTGATCCACAACAGTTCCGGCGGGATTTACTGGAGCTTGCCAGCGCCATGGATGTGGATATAGCGTTTCAGGAGGACAATATGTTCCGCCGCAATCGGCGTCTGGTGGCTTTTGATATGGACTCCACCCTGGTTGACGCCGAGGTCATCGACGAGTTGGCAAAAGAGGCGGGCGTCGGCGAGCAGGTGGCGGCGATCACCGAACAGGCAATGCGTGGCGAAATAGATTTCAGCGAAAGTATCCGGCGCCGGGTGGCACTCTTGGCGGGGCTGGATGAATCGGTGCTGGCGGCCGTGGCCGAGCGTCTGCCGATAACCGAGGGGGCCGAGCGACTGGTTGGCACATTGAAGTCCCTGGGCTACAAAACGGCAATTTTGTCGGGCGGTTTCAACTACTTCGGCCAATGGCTGCAACGCAAGCTGGAGATCGACTACGTTTATGCCAATGATCTGGAAATAGTTGATGGCAAGGTGACGGGCCGGATTTGTGGGGAAGTTGTCGACGGAGCGCGCAAGGCGACCCTGTTGCGGGAGATCGCCAAGCGTGAGGGTATCGACCTGCAGCAGGTCATCAGCGTGGGCGACGGTGCCAATGACTTACCCATGCTGAGTATCGCCGGTCTGGGTATTGCGTTTCGGGCCAAGCCGCTGGTCAAGCAGACGGCGGAACAGTCAATTTCAACCCTGGGGCTGGATGGGATTCTATATTTGTTGGGAATCAGCGACCGCCATCAGGTGGAGGGGCGGGAATAGTTCGGGGCGCCGCCGCAGGGTCGGGGTAACCGACTCAAGTGGCCTAGAGATTGTTCCAGAAGGACTCAAACTGGGTGTTGATCACATCGCCCTTGTCACGCATGGCGACTTCTTCCAGCTGCTGGATGTAGCGGAACTCGAACTGGTTGTAGGCGGCAGTGGACGACACCTTCTTGAACAACTGGATGTAGGATTCGTCACCATTGCGAATCAGGGTCACCTTCTGGCGCTCCTTGAAACCCACCCGCGGAGTGATCAGCGTGTTAGGTTGTCCCACCAGCTTGATCTCGGGCAGCAACAGCGCCCGCATCAGGTCACCGTCTTCGCCGGTTTTGTGTTGCACGCTGGCCCCATAGGGGGTGGCCCTGGGGCTCAACAATTCGACCCCCAGCAGGGTGGTCTCATCCTTCAGCTGGCTTACCCAGCGAATCACCGCGATGCTCCAGGAGTTGTTGTCCACCTCGCGCACGGCGATGACATCACCCGTCTTGATATGGCTGGGTATATCCGAAGACCATTCCAGGCAATAACCGCCGGGGCTGACATTGGCCATACGTACCGGAAAGACCGGATGCCGCTCCTTGATTGAGGGGTCGGGGGATTTTTCAGCCTCGCGGATATGGAACTCAATATCATCCATCTCAATGCTTTCACTTTCCTCGCCGTCAGGGCGGAAGGCATTGTCCCACAGGACCGTTTCCAGTGGGGTGTCTTTTTCGAGGAAAGGATTCTTGTCTGGCTCCTCCATCAGGGACTCGGCGCTTTTAGCGGAGATCATTTGCTCAAAGCTGATACCGCCGGAGACGTAGTAGTGGGTATTACTGAGACCGACCGATACCCAGAGCTTGTCCTGGGCCGGTGCGCGGGCAAAGTTGCGCTTGCTCATCACCCCCCAGGCAGTAATGATGTGGTCCAGCACATTGGGCGAAACCGCGGTGTCCTTGTCAAATACCACTGCCCGTTCGCCGGTATCCTGGCGCAGCTTTTTCAGCTGGGTGACCAAATCCTCAGTGTTGATCAGGCGACAAGTCGGGCCGGGTTCCTCGCTGTACAGGGAGCCGTAGATGGGCGGATGGTCGCTGGCAAAGTCCACCAGGAACAGCCCCTCCCCCTCATTCGACGGGAACATGTGGATGTGTTCCACCCACTCCCGCAGGCCTTTGAATACACCGGCCAGGTCGCGCTGGCGTAACTGATTTGGTTTGCAGCAACCCAGCATCAGGGCACGCAGGTAAGTGTCGTTGATGCTGCCATCACCGGCCAGCTGATCGCCGACAATCTGGCTGGTCAGTTTTTGCCGCTCGGCCAGTAAAAACAGCTGGTGCAACTCTGTCCAGGCGTTGATTTCCAGCGGCTGGTAGAGCTGATAGGAGACCAGCAGTTTCATACTGGCGCTGGTAATCGCGCGATGCACGGACTGACACACCAGTTTGGCCGGGTTGGCATGGGATATGGATTGGCGCCGCTGGATGGCTTGTATCGCAGTCATGGTGTACGCAGTGGTCACCAACTCGTACAGGTTTTGCGCCAGTCGGCTCGCCTTGCGGGGTTCTTCCGGCAGTACCACGGGTTGGTTCAGATAGTATTTTGACAGCGTCGAGAGAGCCATATGCAGGGTGGGCCGCAGTGCTTCAAGGATCTGGAAGCGCAGATCCGGCCCTATATCAACCCGGTTGAGATCGCTGATGGCGCCGCGCAATTGCTGTGCAACCTGCGCAGAATTGGCCATTGGCAGCCCATCTGTCCAGGCGCTGGCCTGCTCTGCTGTCAGTCCAAACAGAGTAAACTCGGCCAGATCCTGCCGGGGAATGCGTAACTTGATGGGCTCGTTATTACTCATTCATTTCGCGTTACGTTTTTAGTAGTATGTGCGAAGAACTTTAAAAAAGTGCTATAAGTGCCTGTTTTCACGCCCATTTTAGGTCATATTAAGAGCATCTGGACGTCTTTTTTCAGTTGCTTTCGCACATCTTACTGCTGCGGGTTGGTTTTGTGCCTGCCACGCTCTGATTACAGTGAATCACCAATGGGGTTGACTGTCCAGTTTCGCTTGTTTCCAGCCTGAAATCAGGACCACAAATGAGCGCCAGTTCACACGGTTGCTGCCATCGGGTTGCCATCGCGGTATTATTGTGGTTGGTATTGCGTCTATAGAGATTAGTAATGGCTAGTTATTCCACTAATGAATTTCGCTCCGGCCTCAAAGTCATGCTGGAAGGCGATCCCTGCAGCATTGTAGAGAACGAATTCGTAAAGCCGGGCAAGGGCCAGGCTTTTTGCCGGGTCAAGCTGCGCAACCTCAAGAGCGGCCGCGTCTGGGAGCGCACCTTCAAATCCGGTGATTCTCTCGAGGTCGCGGACGTCATGAACCGTGATATGGAGTACCTCTATTCCGACGGCGAATTCTGGCATTTCATGGAGCCGGATACCTACGAGCAGTACCAGGCGGACAAGAATGCGGTGGGTGATGCCCACCAGTGGCTGAAGGCGCAGGATCGCTGTGAAGTAACCCTCTACAACGGTACTCCGCTGTCGGTAACGCCGGCGAATTTTATCGAGCTGGAAATCACTGAGACAGACCCCGGCCTTAAAGGTGATACCGCCAGTGGTGGCAGCAAGCCCGCAACCCTCAGTACCGGCGCGGTAGTGAAGGTTCCCCTGTTCCTCAGTCAGGGGCAGGTGATTCGGATTGACACCCGCACCGGGGAGTACGTAGGCCGCGGCAAAGCCTGATTGAATGGTCGCTGATTGGCGCCCAGATGCTGGCTTGCCGCTGCTGCAGGCACGCGCCGAACTGCTCGCCCGGGTGCGTCAGTTCTTTGCGGAACGCGGTGTTCTGGAGGTAGAGACCCCGTTGTTGTGCCAGGCGGCGGTGACCGATCCCAATATCGAGCCACTGCAGGTCGGGCAGCGCTTTCTGCAGACTTCACCGGAGTATGCGATGAAGCGCATGCTCGCCGCGGGCAGCGGTCCGATTTACCAGATTTGCAAGGCTTTCCGCAGCGGCGAGGCCGGCACCCGTCACAACCCCGAATTTACCCTGGTGGAGTGGTATAGACTCGGATTCGATCAGCAGCAGTTGATGCGCGAGGTTCGGGAGCTGATTGAGTTGTTTCTGCCGGACCGGTCCTGGCGCAGCATCAGCTACCGGGAACTGTTTCAGGACTACCTGTCACTGGATCCCTGGTTGGCCAGTGCTGCCGAACTGGAAGCCTGCGCACGGGCGTCACTGGATGTGGCTTTCCCGGTCGCCAGTCGCGACCAGTGGCTGGATCTACTGCTGAGCCACCTGCTGGAACCGCGCCTGGCCGACGCCGGTATGGTCTTCGTCACCGATTACCCGCCCTCTCAGGCGGCCCTGGCGAGATTGAAACCAGCGCAGGATATTACGGTCAGCGATCGCTTCGAACTGTATGCCGATGGCGTGGAACTGGCGAACGCCTACCGGGAATTAACGGATGCCGCCGAGCAGGCTGCCCGCTTTCGGCGCGATAACACTGAGCTGGAACGGCGCGGCCAGTCCCGCCGACCGGTGGATGAGAGGCTGTTGTCAGCGCTGCAGCAGGGCCTGCCGGATTGTGCGGGAGTGGCGTTGGGGCTGGACCGTCTGCTGATGCTGGCGCAGACCGGTGCCGTTACCTTGATCCAGCGTTTTGGATCAGCACTGAATATGAACATCCATTTCCACAGGTTGTTTCTTGATGGCGTCTATACTCACACGAGTCATGGGAGCGTGCGCTGCCATCGTGTGCAACCACCAACCGTGGAAGAACCCCAATCCCTGCTGCATACCATCAGCCACCGTGTGGCCTGTTTTCTCGAGCGCCAGGGTTAACCAAACGGGGATGTGTTTTCCGCAATGGGCGTGATCAGCAAACCCCTGAGGGGACTTCAGGCTTCGACGG
>JAPUKZ010000120.1 GCA_027295405.1 Gammaproteobacteria bacterium | reverse complement strand
CGCTATCGGCGACCACCATTTGATAAAGCATAAAAATCGGCAGGACCATGATGCCCGCAAGAATGAAAACCAACTTCATCGGCACGTCTTTTTCAGTATGGTGGATCGATTGCCCGGCTGTGCTCCCAACATTTTTCAACCCACTCATGATGCCGCTGAAAAGCGCCTTGCGCATGGAGATCAAGGCCCAGATGCCGCCCACCAGCATGGCACCGACCCCCAGGTAGCGAATCTGTCGCGTCCAGATCAGCCCCGCCAGGTCATCTGCCCCCATGCCAGTTTGAAAAGCGGCCAGTATCTCCGGGTTGGACTCGATGAAGAAGGTGGAAAACAGCGGGATGGCCACATACCAGGATATCGCCCCGCCGACAAAGACCAGCAGCGCAATATTAACGCCGACGATGTAACCCACCGACAGCAGTGCCGGGGACAGATTAATACCGACATAGGCGATGGTTTTGCCGCCCAGGAAGGTACCCGCCTGTGCTGTCTCACTCCACAGCTTGAGCCCGGTGGAGGACAGCTTGGCCAGACCGCCGAGCAAGCCTGCCATGACGAGGTAACGCAGGCCCGCACCGGAGTCACCGACCTGTAGTACCTGTGCGGTTGCCACGCCCTCTGGAAAGGCAAGTTTTTCCTCGATAATCAGCGAGCGTCGCAGGGGGATGGTATACAGCACACCCAGCAAGCCACCGAAACCGGCGATGGCCGAGACCCACCAATAAGAGAAGAACTCATCGGCATTAAGCAGGATGAGCGCCGGCATGGTAAAGATCACACCGGCGGCGACGGACTCTCCCGCCGAGGCGGACGTCTGCACGATATTGTTTTCGAGTATGTTCGAATTTTTGAACAGCCTGAGAACACCCATGGAGATAACGGCAGCGGGAATCGATGCCGAAACAGTCATGCCTGCGAACAGGCCCAGGTAAGCATTGGCGCCCGCCAGGACCATGGACAAGAGAATGCCCAAAATGATGGCCTTGGTGGTTAGTTGCGGCAACTCGACCGATGAATTCATCGCGCCTCCTCACGTAGACCGGACTTGGAAAATAAAAGCATAGCATGACCCCGGGAGAGCAAGACGAGACCTGTGTAGGGTGGAATTTATTCCACCCAGGGCCAAATAGGCCCGGCCATAGAGCCGTGTTTTACAACACGGGCGCAGGAAACCGCAATCCCGATGTAATCGTCCATGATTTTTATCTCTTTCAAAATCAATACCTTACGTTTTCATTTCTGTTTATGGGTTATTTTTTCAAAGAAATATGGGAATTTTTTCCCAAATATGTCTAAAATGAATATGCCAACCCCAAAAGGATGGCCTTCATCAAAGCAAATCAAAGGTGACTGACTATGAAAATTATCAAAGCACTAGTAATAGCCGCGGCCATAGGGTGCCTCGGTATCGTACCCCTGGCCCAGGCGCTGGACCGCGCCCACGATGCGCGAACAGACCTGCGCACTGACCACGCGCGAGATGCATCACACCCTGATCGCGCACACGATGCCTCAGGCCGTGACCGTGTGCGAGACGCCTCAAACCGGGACCGCGTGCGAGATGCCTCACACCGTGACCGCAGGCGAGATGCTTCACACCGTGACCGCAGGCGAGATGCCTCGCGCCGTGACCACAGGCGAGACGCCTCACACCGTGACCGCAGGCGAGACGCCTCACACCGTGGCCGCTAGGAGATGGTCACCGGGAGCTGCCGGCTTGCGAGAGCCGGCAGTCTGCGCCCCGCCCTTTGCATCGACATTCCACTTGACAGCGCAGCACTTTTGGGATTATTTGCCCATTAATGACTATCAACGTGCAAAAGGCGCTCAGCGCTGCCGTTTTACGGCTACTCCGCCCCCTGGTCCGCGTACTCCTGAACCACGGTATGTCCTATGGCAGTTTTGCAGAACTGGCGCGCAAGGCTTATGTCGAAGAGGGTTTCGAACATATTGCGCGATCCGGCAAACGACCCACCATATCCAGCGCCGCCGCCGTGACCGGGCTGACCCGCAAGGAAACCAAGCGCCTGCGGGACGCTGCGGAGGGCAAGGAAGTGGACTCCACCCAACGCTACAGCCGGGCGATTCGGGTCATCAGTGGCTGGGTTAATGACGAGCGCTTCCACGACAGCAAGGGCGAACCCGCCCTCCTGCCCTTCGAGGGAGAGACCGGGAGTTTCGCGGCCCTGGTCAAGGAATTCAGCGGTGACATACCCCCGGCTGCAATGCTCTCTGTGCTGCAAGCAAGCCAGAACGTGACCAGCGTGGATGGACGGGTAGAGCTGCTCGAGCGGGCCTACATTCCGATGGCGACCCCGGTTGACAAGATCGACATCCTCGGCGCGGATGTCGCAGAGCTGGTCGCCACCATCGGGCACAACCTTGAGGCTCCCCCGGATCAGCGGTTTTTCCAACGCAAGGTCTCCAACAACGGGGTCAGTGCCGAGGGCTTGAGCGAATTCCGACGTCTGTCGAATCAAAAATCGCAGGAGCTGCTGGAGGAATATCACAGCTGGCTGTCACAACATCAGGTGGATACATCCGCAGTGGATTCGGAAGAAGCGCCCGCTTACGTTGCTGTAGGTATCTACTATTTTGAGCACTCGGACTAAAGAGGTCTCGCCATGAACAGTTTCCGCTATTTCCTGTTAAGTCTCGCTCTGCTACTCCCTTTGCTGACCAGCTGCGGGGGCAGCGGGGGTGTCGCCGGCACCAGTCCGACCCCGATCGGCGGTGGAATCGGCGGCACGGGGGCCACATCTTCGGGATCGATAAACGGCTTCGGTAGTATCTTCGTCAATGGCGTAGAGTTCGACACCGACGAAGCAGAAGTTGTTGTGAATGATCAAATCGTCACCGAGAACGAACTGCGACTCGGCATGGTAGTTCTTGTCAGCGGGGCCGTGAATGACGATGCCGTATCAGGCAGCGCAACCCGCGTGGTCTACACAAACCTGGTGCAAGGTCCCATAGACAGCATTGACGAGCGCAGCGACGGTGAGATCCTGCGGCTGGGCATTCTGGGTCAGCAGGTCATTGTGGAGCGCACGGCAACGGTATTCGACCAGGTGAGATTCGACAGCCTCGCCCTGGGTGACGTACTGGAAATCTCCGGCTTTGTGAGTGACGACCAATCGCTGCGCGCGACACGTGCTGAAAAAACCTCGGACTTCGTGGCCGGGGTCAGCGAGATCGAGCTCGCAGGCGCGGTAGAGAACCTGACTGGAACACAGTTTACGCTGGGAGGTTTCCAGGTCGACTTCAGCGGGGCTGACCTGTCCGACCTCCCCGGTGGAGGAGTCACTGCGGGGCTGGCGGTACGCGTTCACGGCACGCTGGTGGGCAGTCTCATTACCAGCGACCGTATCGCCCAGGCCAGCGATATCCGCCGCGTGCTGACTACTGACGAGATTGTCAGTATCGAAGGTGCGATCAGTGCGCTAAGCGGCGCAAACCAGTTTCTTGTCGAAGGGGTCTCGGTCGACGCCAGTGGCGCAACTTTCGAGCCGGGAGACTTGAATCTGAGAAACGGGCTGATCGTGCAGGTGGACGGCACATGGGATGGCAATGTTCTGGTGGCTGGCAAAGTGCAGCTGCGCCGCGGGCGGGTCGCCATCGAAGCAGTTGCAATGGAGATTGATGCAGCGGGACAGTCACTGACACTGCAACTGAACAACGGCACGGTCACGGTGCAAACAAATGATCATACGCTGATCGGGGACAGCACCGGGCAACTGGATCGGGTCGACCTCAGTAACTTTTCCACGGGTGACTTCCTCGCCGTCGAGGCAATCGACACGTGCACCACACTCCTCGCCACGTTCGTCAATCGCAGGGTAGCGGGTGGCGATCTGCTACAGGCGCCGGTTGAGAGTTTTACCCCGGGCGTGAGCATTACCATGCTCGGCATAAGCTTCGACACCCAGGGCGCCCAGTTCCAGGACGCGGAGAGCGACAGCCCCAGTACTTCATCGCAGTTCTACACGCAGTTGCAGGTGGGCGACCTGGTCAGGGTCAGGGATGATCAGCTTACCAACGGGGTGGCGGATCGGGTGGTATTTGGCCTGTAGCAGGAGCTCGTACCCTAAGGGGGACACTACCACCGCAGGCCGAATGAATTACGCCCTACAATGAGTTTGCGTACCACTGTAGGGTGGAATTCATTCCACC
>JAPUKZ010000012.1 GCA_027295405.1 Gammaproteobacteria bacterium | reverse complement strand
AGAGTAGCCCTGGCACCAGCGAATTTCACCGTTGAGAATAGCTTTGATGTGTTGTTGCTTTTGCGCCTCGTTGCCATATTCCAGTAACGCGGGGCCCAGCATCCAGATGCCGATGCTGTACAGGGGCGCGCGTGCGCCGATGCTCTTCATTTCTTCCTTGAGGATCCCGGCCTGTTCCTCACTGAG
The DNA here is from genome assembly GCA_027295405.1 of Gammaproteobacteria bacterium. GTDB lineage: Bacteria > Pseudomonadota > Gammaproteobacteria > Pseudomonadales > Halieaceae > JAPUKZ01. Next base: position 14,722 of record JAPUKZ010000012.1, on the reverse strand, counting down.
GCCGCCACCGCCGTATTCGGTGGGCCACTCGGGGGCGGTCCAGCCCTGGTCGCGCATGCGCTCAAACCAGAGTTTGGCGTCTTCGCTGGGGAATGTGGCATTGCGCCCACCCCAGTATTGCTCTCCGGGTTTGAGGGATTGGCGTTGGGATTCCGGGCAATTGTCCGCCAGCCATTGGCGAACTTTGCTGCGAAACTGGTTCATGGACTCCATCGTCATACCTGTTGCTGATCCTTTTCGACGTCCTACAGGATACCTTTCCGGGGGCTGGGTACAATGGCAAAAACCAGCCCAGATACTAACATTTCCGGCCACCGCATGGCGCGATTCTGGTATAGGCTGTTGTACCGATCTGCAAGCCCCGGATCATTCCCTTGACCCTGCGGCGGTGCATATGCAAGCCTTTGTTTTTAAAGAAAAAACTGTGTGAGGTAAAAAATGAAACGATTCGAGAAGCGGGTAGCTTTGATTACGGGTGCCGGCAGCGGCATCGGGCGTGCCACGGCGGAGCGGCTGGCGGTTGAAGGTGCCAGCGTGTTTTGTGTTGATCTCAATGCGGAGAGTGTAGCGGAAACCGTCAGTGGTATTTGCGAGAGTGGGGGTACGGCCTCCAGTCACTGCTGTGATATCAGTGATGAAGCCCAGGTGGCCGACGCGGTGCAGGCCTGCATAGATCAGTATGGCAGTCTCTACACACTGATACATATGGCTGGCTTGCTGCGCTTTGAGCGCACCCACGAGATGGATTTGGTCAGCTGGCAGAAAATCATCGATATCAACCTCACCGGCACCTTCCTGCTGTGCCGGGCGGCACTGCCGCATCTGTTACAGAGCCAGGGCAATATCGTCAATGCCGCTTCCACGGCGGCACTGGCCGGGCTGCCCTGGGGGGCAGCGTACTCCGCCAGCAAGGGCGGGGTGCTGGCGATGACACGCTCTATAGCGGTGGAGTATGCCAAGCAGGGGGTGCGAGCCAACTGTGTTTGCCCCGGGGATATCGAGACCAATATGACGGTGGATATCAGCATGCCCGCCAATATGGATACAGACCTGTTGCTGCGTATCAGCTCCCTCAGCGGCGCCAGAGGTCCACAAGTGGTTGCCGGCGTCATCGCCATGTTGGCTTCCGATGATGGTGCGCATATTACCGGTGAGGATATTCGCATGGATGGCGGTACGCTGTCCTGACATCTCGCGGGCGAGTAAACTTCTGTTATTACTCACACACCAAGCCGGAGTGCTAGCCCATGTTTGAATCCCGCTACAGCGAAGTAACCCGACGCCTGGCGGTGGAGGACTCCGGTGCCTGGGACGTGCACGATCGCGCCCGGGAAATGGAACGCGAGGGTCAGGATGTGATCTTGCTGTGTGTGGGCGATCCGGATTTTCGTACCCCCGAACCGATTATCGACAATGCGGTCAGCTATTTACGGGTAGGGCGCACCCACTATTCCCCGGCTCTGGGGGAAATGAAGTTGCGCCGCGCGGTCGCCGATATGGAAACCCAGACCTCGCCGCACCCGTGCAGCGCCGAGGAAGTGGCTATATTTCCGGGAGCCACCAATGCCCTGCATGCGGTGATGAGCTGCCTGCTGGACCCCGGCGACGAGGTGGTGATCCCCGAGCCCATGTACGTGGGATACGGCACCATCATGTCTTGCCTGATGGCAAAAGTGATAGCGGTACCGCTGCTCGCCGAACGTGATTTTGCCCTGGATCTGACCGCTATCAAGCAAGCGGTGAATGCGCGTACCCGGGTGGTTTTCGTGAATACTCCGGGAAATCCCACAGGTAGCATTATTCCCCGTGCGGAATTGGCCGAGTTGGCGGACTTCTGCCGCCAGCGCAATGTCTGGTTGGTGTGCGACGAAGTGTATTCGATGTTCAGCTACCAGGGCAGGCACCGTTCCCTGCGTGCCTGCGCTGCACATCTGGACAATGTGGTGATGGTGGATGGACTGTCCAAGTCTCACGCCATGAGCGGCTGGCGCGTCGGCTGGGCAGTGGCGCCGCGGGAATTGATCCAGCGCCTTGGCAACTACGCCGCGGCCACCCTGTTCGGTTGCCCCCAGTTTATCCAGGATGCCAGCGCCTTTGCCCTGGAGAACGACCAGCGTTATGTGCAGGAAATGCGTGAAGAGTACCGGCAACGGCGCGATCTGGTGTTATCGGAACTGAAGAAGCTTGATTCCCTGCACTGCCACGTACCCCGGGCCGGGATGTTCATTATGTGTGATGTGAGTGGCTCGGGATTGTCCGGCCGCGATTTTTCCAGTCAGCTGCTGGACGCGGAAGGCGTGTCAGTGGTGCCGGGTGACGCCTTTGGTCCCAGTGCCGCTAGTTGCGTCAGAATTGGCCTGGCCCAGCCCCGGCATGTCCTTGGCAAGGCCTGTCAGCGTATCCAGCGCTTCTGCGATTCCCTGTAGCCCACTCTACTGGGGTTCTGCCAATTCCAGCAGGTATTGCTTTTCCTGGCCATTGCGACGGGTTTTGATGAGCACTTCATCGCCGGGCTGCTTGCCCTCCATGTAGCTCAGGTAGTCATCATTGTTGGAGATGGTCTTGTCATCAATTGCCGTGATGATGTCGCCCAGCGCAATCTCGCCACGGCGGTTGCGGTAGGCGCCGGAAATACCCGCTTCTTCCGCGGGCATACCCGGGAATACCCTGACGACGGGTACACCCTGGATGCGATAGTGGCGCGACCAGCGATCGCTGGCCAATTCCAGGCCGATGACCGGTCGGTACAGGCGGCCGTAACTGATCAGCTGTGGCACTACCTCCTTCACGGTGTTGACCGGAATGGCAAAGCCGATACCGGCACTGGCACCACTGGGACTGAAGATGGCGGTGTTTACTCCCACCAGCTGCCCCAGCGAGTTGAGCAGAGGGCCACCGGAATTACCGGGATTGATGGCGGCATCGGTCTGGATGACATTGCGAATCTTGCGGTTGTTGGGGGCGCTAATTTCCCGGCCCACAGCGCTGACTACGCCGGTGGTGAGCGTGGTGTCCAGGCCAAAGGGATTGCCGATCGCCAGTACCTTGCGCCCCACCTCCAACTCGGAGGAATCCCCCATTGGCAGCATGGACAGCTGCTCCGGCGGAGCTTTAATACGCAGTACGGCCAGATCCTTTTCCGGGGCGATGCCGATGACCTCCGCATGCCACTTGCTGCGGTCCTGCAACTCGATGATGATACGGTTGGCGCCCTGGATAACGTGATAATTGGTGACGATCAGGCCGTTCTTGTCCCAGACGAAACCCGTGCCTGAGCCGCGCGGAATCTCCTCCACATTGCGGGAGAAAAAGCTGCGGCGCAGCGCGATGTTGGTCACGTGGACGACGGCAGCGCTGGCTTTCTGGTAAATCTCCACGCTGTTGGCTTCGTCCTCAGTCTTGAAACTGAGAAACTCCGGCGCTGCCGAGACGGGCAGCGCCAGCAGCCAGCACAGCGCCAGCAGTCGGGAGAGCGCCCACCGAGGATTTAGCACCCGCGGCCAGTAAGGCGCGGCTATGCAGGCTTTCCTGAGCATCCCGCTATTCCCGCAGGCGTTGGCTGAAGGCCCGGATGCGCCTGGCGTTGGCACCCAGGTCGCCTACTCCCACCCGCGAAACGGAGCGCAAATCCACTTCCGAACCGGTGTCGTCATCCAGGGGGCGAATGCGGATTACAATGTCATCGACAAAGCCAAACCAGAAGGAGGAGTATGAAGCTTCCAGTACACCAATATGCGGGTCGCTGTTATAGATCACCCAGCCCAGGGACTCTGCCACCGCGCTGGCCTGCGCAAAGGCCTCACTGGAGGATTGTGGGACTATGATTGTCGTCAGATCCGGATAGTGCTCGCGTTGGATCGCGATGGCCTCGGGATTAACCTCGACACCGTTACTGCCCTCGCCGCGTAGCTTGACCCCGGCCGAGGTGAATACCGGCGTATCGTCGGGATCTGTTGAGACGTCGTGAATGGGCGGGTAGTCACCCATCGAGCCCAGCAGTGCACCGAATAGTAGCACCGGAGGAACGGCGGCCAGGGATTTGAGCAGTGCCTGCCGGCGTTGATTTTTGTATGCGGGTAACAGACTGGCGACAGCCAGCACCATCAGGATCAGTAGTGAACCCAGACAACTGAGCGCGAAAACCGGCAGGCCAATGCTGTAACTGACCAAACCGACACGCACGGCCAGCACCGCCAGTGGTACCAGCACCAGAAACACCAGTGCCAGACGACCGCACCAGTGCAACAGGCGGGAAGGCGTCTCCGGTTGGTTCATGCTGTAATCCTTCGTGGCTGGCAGAGCCTGTTAGCATAACCTCGAAGTGGTTGCCGGGCTAGTCGTTCAGGCGAAACCCCACTTTCAGCGAGACCTGGTAGTGGTCTACCGCGCCATTGCTGATATCGCCGCGAACCTCCAGCACTTCAAACCAGTCCAGGTGCTGCAGTGATTTCGCCGCTGCGGCTATAGCGTTCTGGATGGCATCCTCTACACTGGTTTTGGAAGATCCGGTAAGTTCAATTTTCTTGTAAACATGATCTGACATGGAGATACTCCTACGGGAAGTCCACCTTGGAAGTATAGAAGAACCTGTGGACCCCGCGTGCCTGACTGCATTTGCCAGTTTATTGGCCCAAAGCGTAATTGAGAGCGGTAGCGGCGGCATGGTTTACTGCGCCACCAGAAAATACGCTCAATATCACAGAGGTGAGACTATGGATCGGGTTAAGGGAAAAGTTGCAATAATTACGGGTGCCGCCAGCGGCATGGGGCGCGCCGATGCAGTGATGCTGGCACAGGAAGGGGCCCGGGTAGTCCTGACCGACCTGAATGAGAAAGACGGGCAGGCTGCCGCCGACAGTATCGGTGCGAACGCCCTGTTTATTCGTCACGATGTGACCGATGAAGACAACTGGAAAGCGGTGATCGCCACCACTCTGGAGTATTTTGGTCGCCTGGATATCCTGATCAACAATGCGGGCCTGATGACTATGGGCAGTGTTGTCGATACTGATCTGGACAGTTACCGGCTGACTAACGCGGTGAACAACGAGGGGGTATTCCTCGGCTGCAAGCATGCTATTCCGGCCATGGAGCAGTCCGACGGCGGTGGCTCCATCATCAACATGTCTTCGGTGGCGGCTCTGCACGGCATGTCGTTTATCGCAGCATACAGCGCGAGTAAAGGTGCTGTGGCCGGGTTGACCAAGAGCGTCGCCTTGTACTGCCGCGAACAGAATAACAGTATTCGCTGTAACTCGATTCACCCGGACGGGGTCAAGACCCCGATGGTGGCGAAGGTGTTATCCGGGAAGGACACCGCTACCCAGGAAGAGATCAACGCTATCGCGTCCGCCGTGCCCATGTGTGAACCCAGTGATATCTCCAACCTGGTGCTGTATCTGGCCTCGGATGAGTCGGGCTTTGTGAATGGCGCCGAGATGGTGATTGATAATGCGGCGACGATCACTCCGCCGACACCCACTGTCTGATTCCCTGGAACATGCCCCCGATCATCAATTAGATAGTTGATGCCCTTGATGATAGGAAGTCCGAATCATTGGAGCCATCCAATTCCCTCATGTCGGGAATGCCAATCAAATCTGGCGGATCAGTCTCAGAATTACTTCCGGCCTTCCAGGTTAATCGGTACCCATGCAGGCCCGGTGGTGTTTCTTGCACTGGTGGTTCATTGTGTCGTGATGCGCGGTACCCGGTTGTGCACTCGGGTCATGATCTCGTAGCCGATGGTATCGGCGCACACAGCCACTTCGTTGGCGCTGAGGTTCTCGCCCCACAAAATAACCTCGTCACCGATGTTGACCGGGTCCAGTTCGGTGACATCCACTGTGATCATGTCCATGGAGACACGCCCCACCAGTTTGGCGCGCTGGCCGTTGATCAGTACCGGCGTGCTGTTTTCAGCGCGGCGGGGATAGCCGTCGCCGTAACCCACCGGGACTGTGGCGATGCGACTGGGACGTTGCGCGGTCCAGGTGTTGGCGTAGCCTACACTTTCTCCGATCGACAAGTCCCTGACTGCCATCACTTCCGAGCGGAAAGTCATCACCGCTTTCAGCTTTTCGGCTTCCGGGTGGGGTTCAGTGAAGGGTGAGTGGCCGTAGAGCATAAATCCTGGACGATTCCACTCGGCGCGTGCCTCAGGCCAGCCCAGCAAGCCGGGTGAGTTGGCCAGGCTGCAAGGGGCGGCGATACCGCGGGTGCACTGTTGGAACAGCTCTATTTGGCGGGTGGTGAAGTCGCTGTGCAAATCATCGGCGCTGGCAAAATGGGTCGCCAGTACAATCTCGTCAGCTACCTGCGGGCTGGACTGCAGTTTTTGATAGATATCTGCAGCTTGCTCCGGTTGGAAACCCAGGCGGTGCATGCCGGTATCGATTTTCAGCCATGCCACAACCGGTTTGCCCCTGTGGGGGCGGCAGATTGCATCCAGTTGCCACTCATTTTGTACCATCAGCCAGAAGTTTTGCGTCGCGGCCACGGCCAGTTCCTCCTCGGAGAAGAAACCTTCCAACAGCAGGATGGGTTTCCTGATGCCGGCATCGCGCAGTTCCACCGCTTCCTCGATGCAGGCGACGCCTAGAGCGGGGACCTTCGGCTCCAGTGCCCTGGCAACGTTGATGGCGCCGTGTCCGTAAGCGTTGGCCTTGACGATGGGCATGGCCCGGCCCGCACCGGCCAGGGTCTGGGCCAGCTGGTAGTTGTGGCGCAACGCCTGCAGATTGATGATGGCGCGGGTAGGGCGGGCCATCAGTATTCGTATTTGTGTGCGGAAAACAGGCTCTGGGCAGCGAGCCAGGTGTCGCCCACAGTGCCATCACCGACACGTTCACCATCGACCCTGACTACCGGTGCAATTTCCTTGGTGCTGCTGGAGATCCACACCTCATCGGCGTCGCGCAGTTCAGCCAGGGTCACCGGGCGCTCCTGGATGGCCAGTGACCCATCGGCGCGCAGGATTTTGAGTAGCAACAGGCGAGTGATGCCGGGCAGAATCTGGTGATCAGTTTCCGGGGTAACAATTTTACCGTCCTTGACCACGTACACGTTGCAGGCGCTGGCCTCGGTCAGCTCGCCCGCAGCGTTGTAGAGTATGGTCTCGTTGTTGCCGCCATCGTAGCTCTGGTTGAAGTGTATTACGTTGCCCAACAACGCGGTGGACTTGATATTGCAGCGCTTCCAGCGCAGGTCTTCGGTGGTCGTGACGGTGTAGGTTTTGGTGCTGGACTTGTCCGCCACCGGTGACGGAGGAATCTCAAAGGTAAAACCGAACACGGTGGGTTCGATGCCTTCCGGGTAGGCGTGATAACGCTTGTTGTCAGCGCCGCGGCTGACATGCAAGTAGATACCGAGGTCGCCGCTACCGTTGCGTTCGATCAGCTGCTCGCAGAGTTCACGCCAACGTTGCTCGTTCCAGTCCAGTGCTATGCCGATGGCTGCCAGACCGTTCTGCATGCGTTCGATGTGGGGCCGGAACCCCACCATGCGGACGCCGTAGGCCGGCACCACTTCGTAGATGCCGTCACCGAACAGGAAACCCCTGTCCATGGGGGAAATTTTCGCGTCTTCCATCGGTAAATAGTGGCCGTTCAGGTACACAATACTCATTCGCCGTCTCCAAAGCCTGCAAGTGTACGCAGGGCCTCCAGTACTTGTTCGCCTTCTTCCACCGCGAGGCCGTCTTCCGTCAAGGTGTTTTTCCGGGTGACACCGTCCACGCTGCCACGCTCCGACAGATACCCCAGTATCTCGCGGGGCGAGATTTTGCCCAGCAGGTCCACACCCTGCCAATACCCAATAATAGCTATGAGACCCAGGGCCGCCCAGTTGGATACATCGGCTATGAGCAGTTCATCGCAGCGTGTCACCGCCGGAACAATGTCCAGTACCGCAAGGGCGGGCCCTACATTGCCCATGCCAATCTCGTTACCGCCATCACCGATGGCAAGGCTGGGGCAGTCGGCAAAATTCAGGAAATGATCGAAACAGGCGCAGCGGGCACTGATGTCCTCGCCACGCATATTGAAATACCTGCCCGTGGCGGACAGCCCCGGTCGCTCTATGCTGATAATGACTTGCGGCGACAGTGCGGCCAGTGCCGCGCGCGCTTCCTGCTCGCGCTCAGCCGGGTTTCCCACCGCAATTTCATGCACCCGGTAATCCGCCGCCAGGGCCCGCGACAGCGGCTTGCCGCAGACAATAACAGGCCTGGCGCCCAGTTCCGACAGCGCCTGGTACAGCGCAATTGCACCGACCGGGCCATCGGTTTCGAAAGTGTCCAGTACCGGGAAACCGGTGCCGATCAGTATCGTGCCGGTACAGCCCCGCAGAAACTCTGCGCCGCGCAGGTAGTAGCCGGGCTGCAGTGCCGACTGTATCTGGGCCATGCCGCGCAGATTGCGCTGTACCATCAGGTTCTCGATGGCCAGGCTCAGCTCCAGATCAGTCATGCGTCGCAGGCCTCAATCACACTGCGCTGAGTGCGGCTCGCCTCCAGGTGTAAGGCATTATGGGCCGCGTAGGGGCTGATGGGCTCAAATCTTACTGTGCTGCCGGGCATTAGCTGCGCCAGTTTGGCGGTGTCCAGCGATAAGGCGGAACCTATCTTCGGGTAACCGCCGATGGTCTGCCGGTCATTAAGCAAAACAATGGGTTGACCGTCTGCGGGTATCTGAATGGCGCCCTGGCAGATTCCCTCTGACAGAATGCCTTCAATCTCGCACTCAATCACCGGTCCTTGCAAGCGGTAGCCCATGCGGTCAGCCCGGTCGGTGACGGTGTAAATGCCTGCGAAAAATCGACGTTGTTGCAGGCGGCTGAAGCGGTAATCCTGGTAGCCGGGTATGACCCGCAACTGGATATGTCTGGCATAGCTCGGCCGATCAGTTTCGGGCAAGCGCAGGCAGGGCGCCGCGCCCGCCGGTTCACACGCCAGCAGGTCGCCGGGCTCCAACTTGCCACCATTCAAGCCGCCAATGCCCTCGCGTGACACGGTTGCAGTGCTGCCAAACCGGGGTGCTATCTGGAAGCCGCCACTGACTGCCAGGTAAGAGCGGCAGAAAGCCTGGGCAAACCCGATGCTGATCAGGTCGCCTTCAGCCACTTTGTGGCTACGCCATTTTTCCTTTTCCACAGCATTGATACAGAGACTTGCATCGCCGCCGGTTACGCTGAGCAGGGTATCGACCCGGGCTTCCAGTTCCAGCCCGCCAAAACTGACTTCCAGGGCGGTGACGCCACTGGGGTTATGGACCAGGCGGTTGGCCCAGTGCATCGCGCGACCGTCCAGCGGGCCTCCGTTGGTCAAGCCGATGCGGTGATAGCCAAAACGGCCCTCGTCCTGTAGCAGACTCAACATGCCAGGTAGCATGACCAACAGGCCACTCACAGTTCGCCCCCCTGGGCCAGGAAACGGCTGCGGTTTATGGCTTCAAAGCGCACCCGGTCGCCGACGGACACCGGCATGGTGGGATCGCTATCGGGATCAAACATGCGTTGCGGGCAGAGGCCAATCAGGTTCCAGCCGCCGGGCGAGGTCGCAGGATAGACCGCGGTCTGGGCATCGGCGATGGCCACCGCACCCCGGGGCACTTTTTGCCGGGGGGTGGTCAGGCGGGCGGCGGCAATGCGCTGGTCCACTTCTCCCAGGTAAGCAAAACCCGGTGCAAAACCGATGGCATAGACCCGGTACTCCCGTTGCTGGTGAATATCGATTACCTGTTCCACGCTGAGCCCGGCGGAGTTTGCCAGGTTTTCCAGGTCGGGTCCCGATTCGCTGCTGTAGTAAACCGGCAGGGTGACCAGCTTGCTGTCGCCAGTGCTGGCCGCGGCGAGACTCTGCCCCGCCTCGCGAATGCAGGCCTGCACTGCCAGGTGATCGGTGGTGAGCGGGTTATAGATGACCAACAGCGAAGCATAGGAGGGCACCAGGTCGACCAGGTCGCTGCCCAGGGCCGATTCTACCGCTGCACAAAGTTGCTGAACCTGAGCGGAAACTTCCGGACTCTGGCCCTCGCCCAGATACGCGATCAGCGCATTCTCGCCGGCAGTGTGTATGCGCATTCAGCCCTGGCCCACCAACGCCCGAATATCCTGAATCGCCTGCACCGCTTCCAGATTGTCACCGTGTACACACAGGGTATCGGCAGCTACTGCCAGGGTGTGGCCGCTGGCACTGCTCACACTGCCGTGGATGCAAAGTTGCTGCACCTGGGCCAGCATTTTCTTCCGATCGTGTACAGCGCCCGGTTTGTTGCGGGCCAGAAGTTTACCGTCGTCGTCGTAGCAGCGGTCGGCGAACGCCTCGAACCAGACTTCTACACCCGCGTTATCTGCCTCGTGCCGATGTTCATCCACCTCCGGGGTCGCTTGCAGCATCAGCGCCAGCGGTCGGTGGTACTCCGCCAGTGCTTCCAGAATTGCCATGCGCACGTCCGCTTTCGCCATCATGTCATTGTAGAGGGCGCCATGGGGTTTGACGTAGCGCAGTTGCAGGTTGGCGCAGGCAGCCATGCCGTCCAGGGCAGCCACCTGATAATGGATCATGGCAATGATCTCCTCCCGGGAACAGTTCATGGAGCGGCGGCCAAAACCCACCAGGTCCGGGTAGGCCGGGTGGGCACCTACAGTGACGCCATGTTCCTTGGCCAGGAGCAGGGTGCGGCGTATCACCAGCGGATCCCCGGCATGAAATCCGGCGGCAATATTGGCCTGATCTATGTGCGGCATCACTTCCGTATCCAGGCCCATGGTCCAGGAGCCGAAGCTCTCACCCAGATCGCAGTTGAGTTTCATGCAGGTTCCTCAGTCGTCCAAATCACAGCATGGCCAGCTTGCTATTGGGCATGTCCGTCACCAGCATGCAGCCGGGGCTATGGGTAATACAAAGGGGCGGCCTGGCGGCTTCCAGGGCGACCTGGGGAGTGACCCCGCAGCCCCAGAACAGCGGCAGTTCCTCTGCCCCAACACTGACCGCGTCGCCGTAGTCTGGCGTTTGCAAATCGTCGATGCCGATCAGCGCCGGATCGCCGAGGTGGATAGGCGCACCGTGCACCGAGGGAAAGCGGGTGCAGATCTGTACCGCCCTGATCGCATCGGCGGCGCGGAAGGGTCGCATGCTGACCACCATCTTGCCGGCAAAGGGTCCGGCGGGATTGCAGTCGATATTGGTCCGATACATGGGTACGTTCACCCCTTCGCTGACGTTGCGAACCTCCAGTCCGTCCGCCAGCAGGGCCTCTTCGAAGGAAAACGAGCAGCCCAGTGCAAAGGTCACCAGATCTTCTCGCCACAACTTGCTGATGTCGTGGACTTCATCTGCCAGCGCTCCGTTTTCGAACACCCGGTAACTGGGCACGTCGCTGCGAATATCTATCTCTCCCAGGGCCGGCAAGGTGACGTCACCCGGCTGTCCCGCCATTGCCACCAGGGGGCAGGGTTTGGGATTGAGCTGACAGAACTTGAGGAAATCCGCCGCCCAGTCTGCCGGCAGTATGACAATATTGCACTGCGCGTAGCCCGCCGCATAGCCGGACGTGTTGCCACGCATGTCACCGCGGCGAATTTGCTGTCTCAATTCTGTTGGCGAAAGCTCGGTCACGCTGGTCCTGCCTGATTGTATCGATGTGCTAACTATAGCGCGGCTGACCGCAAACGGCACATTCCTGATTCAGGCTTGGGCTTGGCTTTTGATTTTCTGCGGGCATAATGGTGACCCCCGCGGAGAGACGCTGTGCCCGACCGTCAAACACTGGAACATTTGCTGCAAACCCTGAACCCGGAAGCCACCGGGGAGGGTACATTCCTTGGCCAGAATACCCATCCGGATGGCGTCCGGGTCTACGGCGGCCAGGTGTTGGCGCAGGTGCTTCGCGCTGCGGCTGAAACGGTTGACGATAATCGCGTGGTGCATTCCCAGCACGCCTATTTTTTACGCCCCGGTGATCCCCGCCAGCCGATTACACTGGAGGTTGATAATGGCCGCGACGGGTTCAGTTTCAGCTCGCGGCAAGTGGTTGCCCTGCAGAGAGGCAAGCCGATTCTGGTGAGTTCCATGTCGTTCCAGATTCCTGGAAACGGCGATGACTACCAACCGGAAATGCCGCTTGTGCCAGGCCCGGAGGGTCTGATGAGCGAGCGCGATCGGGAGATGGCCGAGGGCAATATCGACCCGAATTTCATGATCGTCACCGGACTGGATCTGGATGTGAGAGTCGTTGAACCGGTAGATTGGGCGAATCCCAAACCCCGTGAACCCATACTACATGCCTGGATGAAGACGGCGGGGCCGGTGGGGGATGGCGCCGGTTTGCAGGAGGCGCTACTGGCCTATATGTCTGATGCCTTCCTGATTGACGTCGCGCTGATCACCCACGGCCGGCATTTCAGCAAGGGTATGCGCTGCGCCAGCCTGGACCATGCGCTGTGGTTCCACGCGCCTTTTCGCGCCGATCAGTGGCTGCTGTCTGTCACCGAGGGTCAGCGCATCGGCGCTGCTCGTGGCCTCAGCCGCGGACAGTTCTACACTGAGGATGGCACGCTGGTCGCTACCTGCATGCAGGAATCCCTGATGCGGAGATTGGAATAAGAAATAATGGGGACAGACTTAAGTCTGTCCCCCATCACGCAATCGAGGTGCCTAAACCCGCTCGATGATGATCGCCGGCGCCATACCGCCGCCGGCGCACATGGTGATCAGCCCGCGTTGCAGATCGCGCCGCTCCAATTCATCCAGCAGCGTGCCAATCAGGATCGAGCCGGTGGCACCGATGGGGTGACCCAGGGCCATGGCACCGCCGTTGACGTTGACCTTGTCACGCTCCAGGTTCAGGTCGCGGATGAACTTCTCCGCCACCACGGCAAAGGCCTCGTTGATTTCGAACAGGTCTATATCGGCCAGGGTCATTCCCGCTTTCTGCAGTACCTTCTTCGCCGCCGGCACTGGCGCGTTCAGCATCAAGGTTGGGCAGTCACCCATATTGGCGATGGCAACTACACGTGCCCTGGGGGTGAGGCCATTGGCCCTGGCGTAGTCGGCAGAGGCCAGCAGGACCGCACCGGCGCCATCGACCACACCGGATGAATTGCCGGCGTGGTGGATATGGTTGATCTCCACATCCGGGTACTTTTGCAACATCAGGCTGCGGAAGGTCAGGCCGCTTTCATCCAGGGGGTAGTCTGCCAACCCAGCAAATGAGGGCTTCAGCTCCGCCAGTCCCTCAAGCGTGGTCTGGGGACGGGGGAATTCCTCGTGCTCCAGAGCCAGGCTGCCGTCGTCCTTGTACACCGGTATCAGGCTCTTGTCGAAATGACCATTCTTGATGGCGTGGTCGGCGCGCTGCTGCGATACCAGGGCGAGCTGGTCCACAGCTTCGCGGCTGATGCCCTCCAGGGTGGCGATGGTATCAGCACATAAACCCTGGTGAGTTTGCGGGTGCAGTGCGCGCAGGTGCAGGTTGCCCTGGTCCATGAACGGTGAGCGCTCCATTTGACCGCTGAGTGACATCATCTCAGTACCGCCGCCGATGGTTAGATCTTCCATGCCGGCCATGATGTTGGCGGCGGCAATATTGACCGATGTGATTCCGGAGCCGCAGAAGCGATCCAGGGTCATACCGCTGGCGCGAATGTCGTAGCCCGCGTCCAGTGCCGCCATGCGCCCCAGGTCGCCACCTTGTGGGCCCATCTGGGCACTGGTTCCCCAGACAATATCATCTACCTCGGCGGTGTTGAGATCGTTGCGTTCCGCCAGGGCTTTTAGCACGGTTGCGCCCAGTCGTTGGGGGTGACAATCGGCCAGCGCACCCTTGCCGGGCTTGCCGATACCGCGGGGCGTGCGGCAGGCGTCAATGATCATGGCTACAGGCATGGTAGGTTCCTCCGGAGACAAAAAGAAGCCAGTTTGGGCTCGCTCCCGGGGCATTGCAAGGACACCGGCGGACAAAAATATTGACTCAAGTTTACAGCGGATCGGTCGCCCTGAGGCGCGCTATCGGCTGGGTGGCGCAGACCGTTTCCGGCTTTGGGCAAGCCCTGGCTGTACCTGGACGATGCCGGCATGAAGCTGCGCATCGGTACCACGATTCATGCTTTTGAATCGGCTATACTCCGGATTTTGTGATGCGTCAGTATGAAACCCGAGAACTATCCCAGTGAACCTGCCCACTTGTGGCAGCACTTCTACCGGATTACCCAGACGCCGCGCCCCTCGGGAGAAGAGGCGGCGCTGCGGGAGCACATCATTGAACTGGCGGAGCAACAGGGCTGCAGTTGGCAAACCGACGCCGGCGGCAATCTGGTGGTCTATGTGCCCGGCAGCGCGGCTGCAGGCGGAGGTGGAGGAGACAGTGGACTACCCGGGCTGGCAACCCCGCTTCGACAGTCCCCTGCTGGAGCAGGTTGGTCGCCTGTACCAGGAATTGTTCGGCGCGACAGCGGAGGTCAAGGCCATTCACGCCGGTCTGGAGTGCGGTATTCTCAAGAGCAGGTCTCCGCAGCTCGACATTATCTCGTTTGGGCCCACTATCCGTGGTGCGCATTCTCCCACCGAGCGGTTGGAGATTGCCACTGTTACCCCGTTCTGGCTGTTGCTGACGGAATTGCTGCGCCGTTTGTAACAAGGCGCCAGTCCCGCAAAAATAAAGTTCTCCTGGGGCGCGGTACACCTATACCAATCGCTTGAAGTCAATTTTGCAGTCTATTCTGT
>JAPUKZ010000119.1 GCA_027295405.1 Gammaproteobacteria bacterium | reverse complement strand
CTACAGCAGTTGGAGGCCGAAGGTCTGCAGAGTGATGAGCGCTTTTGCGAGAGTTATGTCCGTCAGCGTTCCGGCAGGGGTTACGGTTCGGAACGAATCCGTATGGAATTGCACCAAAAAGGGGCCGCTGCGGACCTGGCGGCGCTCGCCCTGGAGAGCTGCGAGGTGGATTGGGTGGCGCTGGCGCGCAGTACCCGCCGCAAGAAGTTCGGTGAGGAAATCCCCGCCGATTTCAAGGAGAAGAGCAGGCAATTACGCTTCCTGCAGTACCGCGGTTTCGCCGGAGAAACACTCGCCCTGGCCTTGCAATTAAGCGAGGACTAACCTGGATGGTAGCGAGATTCGACGCGTCAGCGCTGGGAGATTTTCTCACTGGGCTGGCCATTGTTTTCGTCGGTGGACTGCGGGGCGCTGGCAGGCATCCCTGCAAACTCGCAGAAGGCGCTTAGAATTCACCGCCGGAATGCGTCAGAGAGGCATAAAGCAAAAGACCTTCTGGCACCCCGTCACCAGCAGCAACTCCCAGAAAAACAGGTCAGGCTCTAAGCGACTGCAGTCTGGATGGGCAGTTTGATCACCACGCGCAGCCCGGTGCTGGTATTTTCCGCTGCGATACTGCCACCGTGTTGATTGATAGAGCGGCTGGCGATGGACAAGCCCAGACCATAGCCGCCAGTTTCCCGTTGCCGCGCATCGTCAACCCGGTAGAAGGGTTCGAAGATTCGCTCCAGAGCGCTGTCCGGTATTCCCGGGCCCTGGTCTGTCACCGCGATTCTGAAGTGCTTCGACTTTTTCTCCAGTTCGATCTGTACGCTGGTGCCCGGCGCGGTGTAGGTCAGGGCATTGCGAATAACATTTTCCAGTGCTTTCTTTAACAGGTCGCCGCGCGTTTGTACCACGGCTTCGGTCAGGGCGGTGTGATATACAATGGATTTGTTATCCTGCTGGGCTTCGAAATTGGCGTCCTCACTCAATTCCCGCAGCAGGACGACCAGGTCGAGGCTGTCTTCCAGAATGATCTTGCCTTCAGGCACTGCCAGAAGTTGGCCGATCAGTTCGTCCAGGCGCTCGGTCTCCCGTTCGATACGCTGGAACTGTTCCCCCTGGCGCTGGGGTTCTTTTTCCGCCAACGCCAGGGCTACCCTGAGTCTGGCCAGGGGTGAGCGCAATTCATGGGAAACGTCACGCAGCAGGCGCTTCTGGGCCTGCATCTGTCTTTGCAGCTGTTCCGCCATGCTGTTGAAGTCCCGGGCCAGCTCATCGGTCTCGTCGCCGCCTTTGGCGGGCACCTCAATGCGTGTATCCAGGTCACCGCCGGCCAACTTGCGGGAAGCCAGCTGCAACTGTTTCAGCGGGCGGGTCAGGTAGCGGGAGACAGCGTAGCTGATCAAGCCGCTGATGATGATGGCGAGCAACAGGCGTAACCACAAGTGCTCCGTAAGGGCTCTGACAAAAGGGGAAGCGGGGTGAGAACTCGCTATGACGGCGGTGAGCTGACCGCGCTCTTGCCGGTATATCTCCTGGCCAAACAGGGTGAGCTTGCCTTCACGATGGGCAGTTCGGCGTCGGAAGCCCGCCAGTTTTTTCAGTACCCGGTCTGTTCCCGGAACCAGTTCTCGATCAAAGATGTCCCTGCCGGCATCGTCAATCAGGAAGATTTTCAGACGGCTTTTTTTCTCCTGCTCTTCGATCCATGAGGAAAGTTTCTGTTCTGGCATGTTCTGTAGTGCGTACAAAATACGAAACATGGCCCTGGGTGGTTGCAGGGAACCAGCACCAGGCGAGCCCGGCGGTCGGGGCCGGTCTGACGGGTGGCGCCGGCGGTCTTTTCCGGGCCTTCGGTGGTCGGCTGTGGCACCGGGAAAACGATGGTCCCGGGGCGGCTCTGCAGCAAAATCGCGCTCCTCCGCGGCATCCGGAAAGGGGGCAAAGTACTGTCCCGCCAACATCCAGCTGCCGATGATAGCGATCATTGAGAGCCAGAAGCCGATGAAGATCTTGGCGGTAAGATTGATCACGGTTTGTCTTCAGACCCGTGGAGGGTGAGCTGGTAACCAACGCCGCGAATGTTTTTGATGATCTCGCGATCATCCGCCGCCAGTTTTTTGCGCAGGTTGCTAACGTGAACATCTATGCTGCGATCGTAGGCGGTCAAGGCCCGTCCCAGGGCCTGTTGCGACAGCATTTCCTTGTTGACCACATCGCCGGCGTGGCGCATCAGTACCTCAAGCACGTTAAATTCCGCGGTGGTGAGCTTCACCTCGGCACCGTTGTAGCGGAGGCTGCGATCCGCGGTGTTAAGGATCAGCTCATCGGTTTCCAGTAATGTACTGGGCGCCTGCCTGCTGGCGTCAGTGCGGCGCAGCACAGCGCGCAGTCGTGCGGCCAGTTCGCGTGGATTGCAAGGTTTTGCCAGGTCATCATCGGCGCCCATTTCCAGCCCGACAATGCGATCCGTATCCTCTCCCCGTGCGGTCAGCATGATGACCGGAGTGTTGGAAAATTCGCGCAGCCTGCGCAACACGTCAAAACCCTGTATCCGCGGCAACATCACGTCCAGCACGATCGCATCAAAGGTATTGCCCTTGCACAGTTCTATGGCATCTGCACCATCGTGTATGGCGCTCACTGCAAATCCCTCCAGCTGCAGGAAGTCTCCCAGCAGTGCGCACAATTCGCGGTCGTCGTCGATAATCAAAATTTCTTGGGTCATGCGCTAAGTGTGAATAAAGCTGGCCGGGATGTCACCCGTGTTTACCTGTTGCGGAAACTTCTTTACACAACTTTACAGAACCCGATATCACATTAACAAAGCGTTGGCATAGACTGATTCCACCCTATCAACAGCGCCTGACACAAACGAGGATTACACTATGAGGAACTGGATTACCACTTTGATTTTTGCTGCCGGACTGCTGGGTGTTGCCACGCAGCTCAGCGCCAGACCCGGTTTTGGCGGAGCGCCCATGGATCCGCTTGATCGTATTGAACGCATGGCGGAGCACCTGGACTTGACCGCGGAGCAGGAGCAGCAAATTACCGATCTGGTTAAAGCTGCCCAGATCGATAACGCGGTGGATCGTGAACGTCTCCACCAGATTCGCAATGACCTGCGTGCCCTGAGTGAATCCTTTGACGATGTGGCAGCGCAAACTCTGGCAGATGAGTTGGGCCAGATTTCAGGCCGCCTTGCCTATAGCCTTGTCAGTACCATGGCGGCGGCGCGCGCTGTGTTCACCGCGGAGCAATTGCAACAGATTGAAGAGTTCAGGGCTCGTCACGAAGAATTCCGGGAGCAGTTTGGTAGCCGTCACCGCGGAATGTTCCACGGCGATTAGTTTCCCTGTAGGTCTTGGGGCAGCTTTGCCGCCCCTTTTTTTCTTAGAGTTCGATGATAGTCATTTCCCGTTCGGCAACGAACGTCGCAGCATCATCTGCTCCCACCTGACTGGTGATAATGGCTGAACTGGCGTTGTCGGAATTCAGGTAGCTGTCGGTAACCCGGCGTAAGTCTTCAAGGGTCAGTTCCAACACGCGCTGGCGAAAGCGCTGGCGCTGCTCGTGGCTGCGACCAAACAGTTTGTTGTGAAAATGCTGCTTGGCTTCTCCGGCAGGGGAGCTGGGTTTGTCGATGGAGCCGATAACTCCCAGAATGGCCTGCTCCAGTGTCTCGCTGTCGTGATTGGTATTCAGAACCCAGTTTACTGCTGCTGAGAAATCTGCCATGGTCTCCGCGAGTCGCGGGTCGCGATAGGAATAGAAGCGAAACGCGCCGATGCTGGAATCCTGGGAGGCGCCACCGCCGTAGGCGCCGCCCTGTTCCCGGATCGCGCGGTGCAGGTAGCCGTTGCGCATGAAACCCCCCAGCACGGTGAGCGCCGGCGCATCTGCGTGGTCCACTGGGACCGTGGGGAAGGCCATTGCACAAAAATTGACCTGGGTGTTGGCGATCCAAAGCTCGTTGCGGGTCTCACGCATCGGGGCGGGTTTGAAACTCTCAGCCTGGCCATTCAAGCCGGAAAAATCAGACCAGATTGTGCCGCCACTGCTGAACACGGCATCCAACTGTTCCTGCTCGGCGACAACCAGAAACTGGTGCGGCATCTGTTGCGTGAGTTGGTGCAAACTCGTTAGTTGTTCCGCAAAATCAGACAGCGTGCTTACCTGTTTGAGAGAATCGTCCAGGGTCTTGCTGGCCTGTATACCCGCCAGACCAGACAGTTGGTGGCTGAGCATTGCCGTCGGGCTCATGCCGGCACTGGCAGCCGCCATGGCGAGGCCGTGGCCGTTGCCGACGACCGCCTGTTCCCGGCGTGCCCGCTGTTGGGCAACCAGTTCGCGGATGCGATCCAGTTCGTCAAAACGTACCTGCTCCAGGGTGTCCCGCAGTAACTGACTTTGCGCTTCCTGGTTGCGGGCCAGGGCTTTCGCCGAGAGTACCAGGTAGGAAATGACCTCCTGTTCGTTTTCGGTACCGCCGCGCATGCTGGTAAAAGCATTGATGCTGCCGCAGGTGGCGGACTGACGATTCTGGACGTTGAGGTAGTCGTCCTTCCCCAGGCCCAGTTCGGTCAGCACGTTGGTGTAATAGGGCAGTAGCTGGATTTGCGCCGGGCTCAGTTCCGGCAGGGGAGCAATCACTTGCTGGTAAATCAGCCCATTGGTGCCCTGCCCGTAGCCGGTGCAGCGGAACAAACCCTGTGCAAATGCCTGTGCCCGCAATTCCGGGAGGGCGGCGGGGACATCACTCAGCTCCACCTTGGGTAATATCGATTCATCGTCCGCCTGCTCCTGTCTGGCCGCGAGTGCGGTGGTCAGTTCGATAACCCGCTGTTTGTCCTGCTCATCCATCCCGGCCTTGATGCTGGCCAGGCGTGCGCTTTCGGCAGCTTTGCGCTGGGCAGAGAGTTCCGTGTCAGGAGCCATGACCAGCGTGATGCGGTGCGGGTTGTCCAACAACAGTTTACTCGCCAGCTGCTTGATGTAGCCGGGATTCTTGATCCGCTCCCGCAGGTTCTCCAGTACGGGGTCCAGATTGAGCACGGCGATGGGGTCACTATAATGGGTGGCAGAACCGAGGGCCGTGAGAATCAGCTGCAAGCCGTAGGGGTAACTGTCGCCACTGATCTCCCGCTGGTGCAGCTCCAATTGGTGGAGTACCGCCTCCAGGCGCGCGGGGTCGACTCCGTCCTGGCTTACCCGGGTGATGACCTCAAGTACCAGCTCCTCCACCGCCTCAGCGTGCTCCGGATCGCTGCCTTCAACTCCACAGGCAAACACCAGTTCACGCATGGAATCCTCCAGGCCGCCCAGTGGCGAGGGCGCCTGTCCCAGTTCAGTGGTTTCCAGTGCCTGTTGTAAGGGTGAGGCGCTGTTGTCCAGCAGGACACTGGCCAGAAGCTGGGCCTCAAGCAGTTGTTCCAGATCGGTACTCTCACCTAACAACCAGGACACCACAATGTGGGTCTTGCCATCAGTGCCGCCGCTTTCATCGTAGGCAAACCGCTCGTGTACCAGCTGTGGGGCTGACAAGCGTTGCTCGGCCGGTACCTGGATGCGGCTGTCCAGCTTGTCAAAGCGCGCCAGCGCGCGCTCCTCAAACGCCTGTTGGTGTTCCCTGGCGGGAATATCCCCGAAAGTCATGAAGATGGCGTTACTGGGGTGGTAGTGGCCGCGGTAAAAGGCCTGCAGTTGCTCGTAGCTCAGGTCGATGATGCACTCCGGGTCGCCGCCGCTGTTGTAGTGATAGGTGGTGGTGGGAAACAGGTGCTTGCACAAGGTCTGCCACAAAGTGCTGGTGACCGAGCTCATGGCACCCTTCATCTCGTTAAAGACAACACCCTTGAACACCAGGTCACTTTCCGGGTTTTCAGTATCGGCAAACTCCACCCGGTGGCCTTCCTGGGCGAAGTCCAGTGGGTTCAGGCGGGAGAAAAATACCGCGTCCAGATACACGTCCAGCAGGTTATTGAAGTCCTTGCGGTTCTGGCTGGCAAAAGGGTAGGCGGTCCAGTCACTACTGGTAAAGGCATTCATAAAGGTATTCAGGGAGCGCCGCAGCATCATGAAGAAGGGGTCACGCACCGGGTAGCGTTCACTGCCGCACAGGGCAGTGTGCTCCAGGATGTGGGCAACACCGGTGGAATCCTGGGGTACGGTGCGCAGGGCTACCAGGAAAACGTTCTCCGTATTCTCGGCGGCCAGGTGGTAATGCATGGCGCCCGTGGCGCGATGTTGGTACTGCTCTACATCCAGGTTGAGCGATTCAATGTGTTCGCTGCGCAGTGGTTCGAAACTGGGGTGGGCGTTGGCCTGTGTCATGCTGCTGGATTCTCGATACCGGAGAGGGAGCGCTATTCTAGCGCGTTTTCGAGGCGGGCCAGAACACCTATATCCGGTTCCGGATCAGGTCGCGCACGATAAAGCGAGCCGGACTCAGGGCGCGACAGAGCTGACTGTCCACTGGCCAGGGCTGCGCGCTTATCTGTGCGGCCACTAGCTCGGCTGCCAGTGGCGCCGAGGTAAGTCCACGCGAGCCGTGTGCGGTGCTCAGGTACAGGCCGGGCAGGTAGCTGGCAATAGCGCCGATGTAACGGCGAGCGTTCTTGCGCAGGGCAGCGTAGTCGGCGATGAAAGCGGCAAAATCGGGTACCGGGCCGGCTATAGGCAGGTAGTCGGGGCTGGCACAACGGTATCCTACCCGCCCCCCCGGCAGGTCTGCTGCTTCCTGCGTCAGTACCAGTTCCGGTAGCGCTGCGCGCAGTTTTTGCAAATTATCCTCATGATCGGCAACTCTGACGGCTGGGTCCTGGTCATCATTATTAAAGGTCGCACCAATGCAGTGGATACCATCCAGCGCGGGAGCAATGTATCCCTCGTGGCAGATCACTGTACGCAGACCGGCCAGTGGACCAGCGCTGGGCAGGTGACTGACCTGTCCGCGAATGCTCTGCACTGGCAACCATTGCAGCTGGGCAAAATCACAGGAGCTGGTTCCGGTTGCGACTACCGCGATCCGGGCCCGCTGCAGTTCACTACCGCTGTCATCCAGCGCCAGCCATTGTGCGTCAGCGTACTGCAACTCTTGCACACGGCAGTGTTTCGAGAGTTCAATTGCCGGATGCTGCAGCAGGGCCCGACAAATTGCCGCCGGGCGCATCCAGCCCGCATCGGGATAGAACAGTCCGGCGGGGCAGTTCGCCAGACCGCTGACCTCAGCGGCCTCCGCGGGCTCCAGATAGCGCACCAGGTCTGGCATTGAAACGACGGTGGTGTGCAGCGGGTGCTGTTTGTCCCACTCTTGTTGCAGGTGCAGGACACCGCAGAGTTCGCCGTCCGGCCCGCTGCACAGTGCGCCGCTGTCTAACAGTTCACGGTAATAGCGGCTGGCATAAGCGAAACTGTGTATTGCGAAGCTGTTGAGCTCTGAGGCGCGGTGCGAGATCCGGGTGTAGAGCACCCCTTGCGACAGGCCGGATGCGGCCGCAGCGATTTCGTCCTGCTCCAGAACCTGTACCTGCCATCCGCGCCGGGCCAGCGCATTGGCTACGGTGGCACCTGCCAGTCCGGCACCTAACACCAGTGCGGTTCGATCGTCGCTGGGGACTGCGGGCGCAATATGCCAGGGGGTCGCCGGATGTTCGCGGGAGTGTTCGGGGCCTGCGTAATGACCCCGTAGCATTTCCCGCTTGCTCCCGTAGCCGGCTGCTTTCTCGACCCTGAAGCCGGCGTCCCGCAGATCCCGGCGAACCTGGCCTGCGGCGGTGAAGGTGGCGAAGGATGCATTCGGTTTGCTGAGTTTTGCCATCGCTTGGTACAGCGTTGGTTGCCACATCTGTGGATTGCACGCTGGCGCAAAGCCGTCAAGGTACCAACAATCGACTCGTGTCGCCGGCTCAGCTTCCAACGCCGTAAGCGCTGATTGGGCATCGGCGAAGATCAGATCGAGCAATATCCGGCCCTGCTCGAAACTGAGCCGATGTCGGCCGGGCAACGCTGCCGGGTAGTTGGCGAGTAACTGTGCCAGCAGCGGGTTTAGCGGTGGCCAGGCGGACAGCGAGCGCTGCATATCAGCGCGCCGCAGGGGGTATTTCTCCAGCGCCAGATAGTGCAGCTGTTGGCAGCGCTGGTCATCCGCCAGCCACGCCTGCCAGGTGGCGAGAAAGTTCAGGCCGGTTCCAAAACCGGTCTCGGCGATAGTGAAGTGGGGCTGGCCGCGCCAGCATGTTTGCAGCTCGTTGCCGGCCAGGAAAACGTGGCAGGTCTCCGCCAGTCCGTTCTCGGCAGAGTAGTAGATATCATCAAATTGCAGCGAGCGCGGAGAGCCCAGAGCTTCCCACTCCAGCTGGGCGGCAGGAACTGCCTGCCAGGGGATTTCGTTGTCGCTCATGAGCCCGGTGTGGCGCCGGGCAATGCTCCGATGAGGGGTAGCCAGGGGGGAAAGCCAGCCCAGTTGATTGCTTGCAATCGCTCGGCCTCTTCAACAGCCTGTGGTTTTGGCGGAGCTTTTATCTGTGCCTGGACAGCGGAGCCAACCAAAATCATTGCGAAAACCAGGGTCGTGAGGACGGGTGTTCGGGTGGATTTTGCCATCGGGGCATCATAGCAGAGCCGGTGTGGATGTCGTAGGGAGCCTCTGAACACGTCTATGGCACATCTGGATTACAGACGAGTCCAGCCTCTGCGTTGGCACTGGTGTTTGATCAAGGCAGGGTTTAGACTTGCCGCCATGAGCAAATATCAGCAACACAGTCTGTCCCGCGACAAGTTTTTAACGGTCGCCAACAACGTCATATACAAGTCATTGTTGGAGGCCCAGCGCACCAACGCAAAGAATATCTATCGGGCCGTCAATGAGGGCAAGCGCGTGGCCCTGATGAACATTCGCATGGATGAAGAGTCCGAGGCCCGCTTTGATTTGACCCTGGATCACAGCGAATTTCGGGGCAAGCTGAATTTCGGGGCGTTTCGGGCCAGTGTGCAAGCCCTGGTCGGTTCCGTCAGTGAGTTGTTGCAGGGTGAGAAGAAAATCACCACCTTTACCGACAAGGACAGCGGCAACGTGCTGTTTGGTGTTCCCGGCTTTACCCAGGAGGGGGAGCACTTCAACGCCCTGATGCTGGTTGTCGATGTCGCGGTGGCTGGAACGGTGCTGCTGCGCCTGCAGTACATGAATCCCGATCAGTTCGGGCAGACTCCCGGGTCTGTAAAGACAGGAGAACGGTCAGCTGAGGCTGGCGGGCAGGCCTGAAGCAGCGCCAGGCCTGCGGGACTCGTAGCCTCAGTCCTGCAAGCTGATCGTCGGTAGATGCGGTGGATCCAGCACCAGTTTCACAGGTGGGGCAATGACTTCCGCGGTACCGGTCACCACGACTTCCCCATTCTGGTTAATAACTTTGCAATCCAGTGTGACGAACTGTTTGTCGTCCCGTTTGTCAGTGACTTCCAATTCCACGGTAAGGGTGTCTCCAATCTTCACGGGGCGACGAAAACGCATGGTCTGGCCCAGATAGATGGTACCCGGCCCCGGCAGTTCAAGTGCGATCGCTGCAGAGATAACGGCGCCGCTCAACATGCCGTGGGCGATGCGCTCCTTGAAAGGGGTTCCCGCGGCGAACTCCGCATCCAGGTGAACAGGATTGTTGTCACCGGATACAATGGCGAATAGTTGAATATCCTGTTCGCTGATTTCCTTGCTGTAGCTGGCGGTCTGGCCGATGTTGATTTCATCGTAGGTATAATTGCTCAGTTGGCTCATGTCCAAGTCCTGTGCTGTGTGTGTTGTAGGCGAGAGCGCGAATTGTAAACTATTTAGGCGCACAAGAGAGGCATTGCGCGAAAACCCATGAACGCTAAATCTGTCTCCAATAAGCCAGCCACAGAACAGTTTTCGGCGCTGGAGTTTCCCCCTGAGCTGCCGGTCGTGCAGCGCCGCGAGGAGATAGCGCGCACTATTGCCGCACACCAGGTGGTCATCATTGCCGGGGAGACAGGCTCCGGGAAAACCACGCAATTACCGAAGATTTGTTTACAACTGGGACGCGGCTGCGGGGCGATGATTGGCCATACCCAACCCCGGCGCCTGGCGGCACGCATGGTAGCCCAGCGTATTGCGGATGAGATGGGGGGTGCGCTGGGGGGAGTGGTAGGGTACCAGGTGCGATTTACCGAGCAGGTGTCGCCGGATACCCGGGTCAAGCTTATGACCGATGGCATCCTGCTGGCAGAACTCCAGCGCGATCGCAATCTGCGCAAATATGACACGCTCATCATTGATGAAGCCCATGAGCGCAGCCTCAATATTGATTTTCTGCTGGGTTACCTTAAGCGCTTGTTGCCCCGTCGCCCGGATCTGAAGCTGATCATTACTTCGGCGACCATCGATGTGGAGAGTTTTTCACGCCATTTTGACGACGCGCCGATCGTCGAAGTATCGGGGCGGACATTCCCGATTGAAACCCGTTACCTGGAAGCGGAGCGGGAGGATGCCGACCTCAACGACCGCATTCTGGCAGCCGTGGAAGAGATACGCAGCGGCGTTTACGGCGCAGCGGGGGACATCCTGGTGTTCCTCAGCGGGGAACGGGATATTCGGGAGCTGGCAAAGCTGTTACGCCAGCGGGGCTTGGCTGACCTGGAGGTCTTGCCACTCTATGCTCGCCTTTCCCATTCGGAACAGCGGCGGGTGTTCCAAGTCGGAAAGCGGCGTGGCCAGCGTATTGTCCTGGCCACCAATGTTGCCGAGACCTCTTTGACCGTACCCGGAATTCGCTATGTCATTGATCCCGGCTATGCCCGTATCAGTCGCTACAGTTACCGCACTCAGGTGCAGCGGCTGCCTATTGAGGCTATTTCCCAGGCCAGCGCCAATCAGCGCCGCGGTCGCTGTGGCCGGGTGGCAGAGGGCGTGTGCCTGAGGCTGTATTCAGAGCAGGATTTTGACGCTCGCCCGGAATTCACCGAGCCGGAGATCAGGCGTACCAATCTGGCATCGGTTGTTCTGCAGATGTTGCGGTTGAAGTTGGGGCCGGTGGATAAGTTTCCCTTCCTCAATCCGCCAGATCAGCGACTGGTGCGGGATGGGTACAAACTGTTGCTGGAACTGGGGGCAGTGACCGAGCAGAATCGGCTGACCGATGTGGGGCGTCGCATGTCTGATCTTCCGCTGGACCCCCGGTTTGCGCGTATGTTGCTGGCGTCCGCGGCGGCTGGTTGCCTGCGGGAGATCCTGATCGTGACCAGCGGTATGAGCATTCAGGACCCGCGCGAACGGCCGGCTGACAAGCAGCAGGCAGCCGACGAAAAACACCGCCGATTCTGGCACGAAAAATCGGATTTTCTGGCCTGGATTGCGCTTTGGGACTACTACGAGGAACAACGCCAGACACTGAGCCAGAACCAGTTGCGCAAGCTCTGTCAGCGCGAATATTTGGCCTATATGCGGATGCGCGAATGGCGTGATATTCACTTTCAGCTGACTCTCGCTTGCCGACAGGCGGGTTTGAAACAGAATCAGGTGGCAACCGATTACGAATCGCTGCACCGGGTGTTGTTGAGCGGCTTGCTGGGGAATATGGCGCAGTGGGCCGAGGGTTTCGAATACCGTGGCAGTCGTAATCGCAAGCTGCAAATTTTTCCCGGTTCCTCCCAGTTCAAAAAAAAGCCGAAATGGTTGCTGGCTGGAGAAATTGTCGAAACGACAAAAGTGTATGCCCGCATGGTGGCAGCGGTTGACCCCCGCTGGGCGCTGGATATCAATCCGGACTTACTCAAACATCATTACTACGAACCTCACTGGCAGGCGCGGCAGGGCCGGGTTATGGCGCTGCAGCGCATCAGTTTATACGGCCTGGTCCTGGTGGATAAACAGCGGGTGCACTACGGCCCGGTCAATACGGTTGAGGCACGCGAGATTCTGATACGCGCGGCTCTGGTGGAGGGCCGGACCCGCCAGGCGCCGGCCTTCCTGCGCCATAATCGGGCCCTGGTCGAGGAGTTGGAGCAGCTTGAATCCAGGCTGCGCCGGCGCGATATCGTGGTTGACGAGCAGGTACAACTGGATTTCTACCGCGAGCGCTTACCACCCAACATCACCACCATGGGGCGCCTGAAGAACTGGTTGAAACGCAATCCGGACGCCGACCAAAGCCTGCGCATGACGCGGCAACAACTGTCGCTGCGGGCGCTGGACGAGGCGCTCGGTGAGCAGTTTCCGGACAGCCTGGTCTGGCAGGATCTTGAGTTGCCCCTGAGCTATCACTTTGAACCCGGACATCCCGCGGATGGTGTGTCGGTCACCTTGCCGGTGGGCCTGCTAAATCGGGTACCGCGCTACCGATTTCAGTGGTTGGTACCCGGACTGCTGCGGGAGAAGTGCATTGCGCTGGTAAAGGGCCTGCCCAAGTCTGTTCGCAAGTACCTGGTGCCGGTACCCGATCATGTCGATTGCGCCCTGCTGGAAATGAATGCCGTAGATCGGCCCCTGGGCGAGGTGCTGGGCGAGCGATTGCAGCAGATGTCGGGCGTGAAGATCAGTGCTGAACTCTGGAAACAGCAGCCGTTGGACAGCTACTACCGCATGAACTACCGCATTGTTGACGCGCAGGGGAGTTTGATCCAACAGGGTCGCGATCTGCCGGAACTGGTGGAAGCCTGCCGCTCGCAGACCCGCGCTGAACTGCAGTCAGAACGGGACGACAGCCCGGCCATGAAGGGCTTGACTCGCTGGTCCATAACTGAGGTCCCCAAGAGATGGCGCCGGCAGCAGGCCGGGGTTGAAATAGAATCCTATCCCGCGCTGGTGGATGAAGGCGACAGCGTGGCGGTGCGGCTACTGGACTATCCCGGCCAGGCCGAGATTGCCCACCGCGGCGGGGTCATAAAATTGCTACGGCTGCAGTGTGCCGAGCAGGTGCGTTATTTGCGCAAGCAGGTGCTGAGGGGCAATGACGCCAGCCTGGTGTTGGTGGCGGCGGGCATGCAGCGGGCTCCCCTGGTTGAAGATCTGGTGGATGCCAGTTTTGCGCGGACCCTGTTGTCCGATGGGGTCCTGCCTCGTCACCGGGATGCCTTTGCAGCAGCCTTGAAACAAGGGCGCGGACAGCTGGTTCTGTGCGCCAATGAGTATGAGTCAGTATTGCTCAACACACTCACGCCCCTGGCTGAGGTGCGTCAGCGCCTGGCCGATCTGACGGCTGCGACCAGCGAATACCTGCGCGATGATATAGAAACGCAGCTGGCGGCACTGTTTGTAAACGGGTTCCTGCGGGATACAGGCTTCGAGTGGGTGCGCCATTATCCGCGCTACTGTCGCGGAATATTGCAGCGTCTGCAACGCTTCAGTGGGCAGCAGCAGAAGGATCGCTTGCATTGCGATACCCTGCAGACGCAGTCGGCACCCTTACTGGCTTGCCTGGATCGCGACCCTGCGGCTTTACAGCTGAGCCCGCCACTGGCGCAGTATCGCTGGATGCTGGAGGAGTTTCGCGTTTCCCTGTATGCCCAGAGCCTGGGCACATCCCTGCCCGTATCCGTGAAACGCCTGCAGGAACAGTGGCAAAAAGTGCAGGGATGGGAACTTGAAAACCCCGGCTAACTGGCTGCAGGGTCCGTGAATACTGAGCTTGAGGGTACAAAGAAAAATTGTGCAAATCCACTGGCACGGATGAAACTTGTTCTTTGATCGCCGGTCATAGTATGCACGATGAGTAAATAAGGTAATTCACTCTTCGGTATTACCAGTCGATAGAACTGAATCTAACAGGAGTCATTATGGCCTACTCAAGAAAACCTTTAGCCGCAGCTTTAGGTGCGGCATTCCTGGCGACAGCTGTGGCGCCAATCGCATTTGCTGATACCAACCCGTTTGCGGCACAACAGTTGAGTGGGGGTTATGACCTCGTCAACTATGCCGAAGGCAAGTGCGGCGAAGGCAAGTGCGGTGGTAGCGAAGCCGAAGGCGAAGGCAAGTCCAAAGCCGAAGGCAAGTGTGGTGAAGGCAAGTGCGGTGGTAGCAAAGCCGAAAGCGAAGTCAAGGCCGAAGCTGAAGGCACGTGCGGCGAAGGCAAAGCCGACGCTGAAGGCACGTGCGGCGAGGGCAAAGCCGAAGCTGAAGGTAAGTGCGGCGAAGGCAAAGTCGAAGCTGAAGGCAAGTGCGGTGGCAGCAAAGCCGAAGGCGAGGGTAAGTGCGGGGGAGCGTGATTCTTGTCTGAACAAGACGCGAGTTTCCAGGGAGCGGGACTCGGACTGCGGCGGGCCCTTCTGGGTCCGCTTGCAGATTTAGCACCAGGACGGGTCGATTTCATGGAAGCTGCGCCCGAGAACTGGATTGGCGTCGGGGGCCGCTATGGCCGCCAGTTTCGCGATCTGGCGGAGCGCTACTCCATTGCCCTGCATGGCCTATCACTGAATATTGGTGGCTGGTCGCCGCTGGACCGGGACCTGGTCACGGCTATTGGCGAATTCATGGCCGAGTTCGACTGTCCCATCTACAGTGAGCATTTGACCTATTGCGGGGACGAGGGACATCTCTACGATTTACTCCCCATACCCTTTACGGAGGAGGCGGTGTACCACGTCGCCACCCGGGTACGGGAAGTACAGGATATTCTGGGCCAGCGCATAGCGCTGGAAAATGCTTCCTATTATGCGGCCCCCCACCAGGCCATGAGCGAGAGTGAATTCATTAACGCCGTGCTGGCGGAAGCGGACTGCGACTTGTTGCTGGACGTAAACAATATTTACGTCAACAGCATCAACCACCGCTACGACGCGGCAGAGTTTCTGCGCTCACTGCCCTTGCAGCGGGCGCGCTATATTCATGTGGCAGGGCATTTCGACGAGGCGGAAGACCTGAAAGTCGATACCCATGGCGCGGATGTTATTGATCCGGTTTGGGATTTGTTGACACAGGCCTATCAACTCTGCGGCAGCTTGCCGACCTTGCTGGAACGGGACTTCAACCTGCCGCCGATGTCAGAACTGCTGCTGGAGGTGGAGCAGGTGCGCAGCTTGCAGAAGGAGGCGAGTGCAGCGGCGAGTGCAGCAGCGTGCGCAGCGGCGAATGTGGAGGCCAATCGTTATGCCTGAGTTGGCGGGCCTGCAGCGCGAATTTACGGCCCATATCCGCAACCCGGCGGCGGTGAAGACGCCGCCCGGTATAGAAAGCCGGCGCATGAAGATCTATAACGATCTGATCTACAACAACATCGAAGGCTTTATCAGCGGTGGATTTCCAATCACGCGCAGTCTTTACCGCGATGAAGATTGGCATCGCCTGGTGCGTAGCTTTATCAGCCAACATCGCAGTGAATCCCCCTACTTTCTGGAAATCAGCCAGGAATTCATCAATTTCGTGATGCAGGAGTACCAACCGAGCCCCGTCGATCCTCCTTTCTTGTTGGAGTTAGTCCACTACGAATGGGTGGAACTGGCGCTGGATGTGGCGGAGGACGAGTTTCCCGAGCTGGAACCCGGGCTGGCCGCTGACCCACTGGTGAACGTTCCTGTCATTTCACCATTGGCATGGTCTCTGGCTTACCAGTATCCGGTGCACACTCTCGGCCCCGGCACTGAACCGGATTCCCCCCCGGCGGAGCCCACCTATCTGGTGGTTTACCGGAATCGCGCTGAGGAAGTGAAATTTCTAGCTATCAATGCGGCCACGGCACGCTTGTTGGAGCTGGTGCGAGACAATAGCGCGGCCCGGCCGAGCGCGGCCCGAACAGGTCAAGTGCTGTTGCAGCAATTGGCGCGGGAAATGAACGTTGATTCGGTCACCTCGGTGGTGGATTTTGGTGCGACCATGCTGCGCCAGTTTCTGGAACTGGACATTCTGGCGGGTTGTTCCCAGCCTCTGGCTACAGGCGGCTGACCCGGGCGGGGCGGGGTGCAACTCAGATAAGCCCCCGTTTCGTGGTTGCTAGTGGAGGGTGCGGTGGCTACACTGCGCCTCGGTAAAACAGGTTTAAGCGCGCTCATGAAGGTTTGTACTCGTTCACTCATCGTTGCACTGATACTGCTGTGCGCTGGGTGCGCATCCGCCCAGGAGCGCGGGAATCCGGACCCTTTTGAGAACTTCAATCGCGGCCTCTTTTTCTTCAACGATGGGCTGGACCGGAATATCGTGGCACCGCTTTCCCGCGGCTACCGTGCAATAACCCCGACCTTCATTGAGCGAGGGGTGCGTAACTTCTTTGCCAACCTCTATGACTTCAACGGTGCCATCAATGCGGTTTTGCAGGGCCGATTTCGCGAAGCCGCCCAGAATGGGGGGCGCTTCGTGGTCAACTCCACCGTGGGTATGCTGGGCACGCTTGATATTGCCTCGGAAATGGGTGTCGCCCCCTATCGGACTGATTTTGGTCACACCCTGGCACTCTGGGGTTTTGATTCGGGGCCTTACCTGATGGTGCCATTCTTTGGTCCACGCACCGTGCGCAGCGGCACGGGTTTCGTATTTGATACCGTCGCATCGGTGCAGTGGGGGATCGACAGCACCTCGTTGCGATTATCCCTGTTCGCGCTGGAAGTGATCGACACCCGGGCTGCTCTCACCGAGGCGGAGGAGCTGATTACCGGTGATCGCTATATCTTTATTCGTGATATTTACCTGCAACAGCGGGAAGCCTTCGTCAACGACGGTGTGATACAGGATTCTTTCTTGGAATCTGAAGAAGAGTTCGATTGGGAAGAGTAAGTCGCGGTATGTGAAGTTCTGCACACTACCCCTAAACCTCGCTTGCGCCGTTTCGGCGATGGGAGTAGTGTTCCGCGACTGATCGTGGGTGAAGCGCCAGCATGGGTGAACGACGGGGACACATTCTCCTGCTTGAGCATAACAAGGCTATCGCGGATGAGATAGCCGACCGTCTCGCTGCGCGCGGTTTTTATGTGGAAATTGTCAGCGAAGTGGACCCTGCCCTGGAGGCCGATATCGATGAAGGTGTCGATGTGTTGATCTGCGATATCGACATGCCCGGTATTTCCTGGGATGCGGTTTGGGAGGTATTGACCGAACGCCCATTGGAAATCTCTGCCATCATGCTCTCGGCCACCAGCGATATGGTTCAGGTGATGACGGCTTTGCGGCTGGGATTCAGTGATTACTTTCTAACCCCCATCGATGATTGGGACGCCCTGTTTAATTGTGTTGGTCGCTGTATGGCGCAGAGTGCGCTGCGTCGCGAGAATGCGGCGTACCGCGAGCAGCTTGAGCAGGCCAATGCGGAACTGCGTGGTAATGTGCGGATGCTGGAGCAGGACCAGCAGGCCGGGCGCCATGTGCAGATGCGGATGTTGCCCCAGTCACCGCTGCTACTGGGCGATTATGTGTTCAGCCATTCCGTTATCCCTTCCCTGTATTTGAGCGGGGATTTCACCGATTACTTCCTGGTTGGCGACCGACACGCCAGTTTCGTTATTGCCGACGTCTCCGGTCACGGCTCTTCCTCGGCGTTTGTCACCGTGCTGTTGAAAAACCTGTTTGCACGCAAGCGTTCGGACTATCTTCATCGTGATGATCCCACCATTATGAGCCCGCTTGCCATGCTGGAGCTGGCCAACCGGGACCTGCTGGAGTTGGGGATCGGCAAGTTTGCCACCCTGGTGGTGGGGCTGATTGATCTTGAGGAAAACATGCTGAGATACAGCGTCGCCGGGCACCTGCCCCTGCCGGTACTGGTGACAGCGGAGGGAGCACAGTACTTGCAAGGTGAAGGTAGTGCCGTGGGCATCATGGAGGATGCGGGCTACCAGGAACGCGAGCTTGAATTACCGGCCCAGTTCACTCTGGCCCTGTTTTCCGACGGCATTCTGGAAATCCTGCCGCCGAAGGACCTGGTCGATAAAGAGAAGTACTTCCTGCAGGTGTTCGAGGAGAGCTGCGATTCGCCCGAGCAGATGGTATCGCGACTGGGTCTGGACAAGGTCAGCTCGGCACCGGATGACATTGCAGCCCTGTTCATAGGGAAGCGAGCCTAGATCGTGGTGGGGAGGATTCTGGCCGCACAGCACGATGGCGCCTATGTGCTGAAAATAGTGGGCGATGTGCGAGTGACCCTGTGCGCCACCATTGATGACTACCTGCAGCACATGTTTGAAGATAGCGGGTTTGACAGTGTGCTGGTGGATTTGTGCGAAGCGGAAGGTATGGACAGCACGACCCTCGGCCTGCTCGCCAAACTGGCCATACGCACCCGGGAAAAATACGGCTTCAAGCCGTTGGTCTATTCCTGTAACCCCGGAATCAATCGTTTGCTACAAAGCATGGCCTTTGACCGAATATTTGATATTCGGGAGGAGGACTGTGACAACCCGGCTACCATCACCGAGGTGCCCGCTGTATCCGGGGACGCTGACTCGGTAAAGGAGAAGATAATAGAGGCCCACAATATCCTGATGGACCTCAGCGAGGAAAATCGGGAGCGTTTCCAGGACCTGATGGTGGTGCTGCAACAGTCCTGAACCGTAAAAACAGTCCTGAACGCGAGTTGTGTCTTTGCAACTGCGCCGATCAGCTCTGAGAATCGCTGACCCTCAGTTTACTGCGAATAAAATCCGAGTGTGAAACGTGGATCAGATCGGATACCTGGCGGATCAGGCGTTCCTCATATTTATCCAGATCACAGTCGGCGTAAGCCACTTTCCACATCGACTCTATCAATGTCAGCTTCTGTCGTTTGTCGTAGTGATCATTGATCAGGCGGGTAAACTCGTACAGTGACGTGGCCCGGTCCGCGGCGGTGCTCGCCAGTGTCACCAATTCGTCGACTTCCTCCTGGCTCAAGTCCAGGGCGGCGCCCAGTACCGTTTCCAGGGTCCGCCGTTCCTCCGGCTGCACTTCGTAGTCAGCGCGGGACATCTCAATGAGCAAGGCCGCCGCTGCCAACTGCAGCTGGTGTTCTATCTCAACCTCATCGATGGCGCTGGGTTTACCGAACAGTGCTTTAATAGATTTAATCATCGAACTCTACCAGGAGTTTCTCCAGTTTGATCTGGTCTGTAACAAATTTGCGAATACCTTCCGCGAGTTTCTCGGTCGCCATCACGTCGTCGTTCAACTGGTAACGGAAACAGGCTTCGTCCAGGCTTAGACGATCATCGTCGCTGTTTGCTCCTTCCGCTGCCAGTTTGCGCGGTAACTCGGCATCGTCCTGTTGTAACTCCTCCAGCAATTGAGGACTGATGGTCAAGCGGTCACATCCCGCCAGTTCCTCGATCTCGCCGGTGTTACGAAAACTCGCTCCCATCACAATGGTGTGGTAGTTGTGCTGCTTGTAGTAGTTGTAAATACGGGACACGGATTGTACACCGGGGTCGTCCGCGGCGGTATTCATGACCAGTTCTGAATTCGCCCTGTACCAGTCCAGGATTCGACCGACGAAGGGTGATATCAGGAATACCCCCGCGTCGGCACAGGCAGCTGCCTGCTCAAAGCCGAACAACAGGGTGAGATTACAGTTGATGTTATCCTTCTCAAGCTGTTCGGCGGCGCGAATGCCCTCCCAGGTGGAGGCAACCTTGATCAGAATACGCTGCCGGTCGATACCGGCGTCTTCATACAGGCCAATGAGTCGGCGGGCCCGTGCCGCACTGGCATCAGTATCGAAGGACAGCCGCGCGTCCACCTCGGTTGAAACCCGGCCTGGAATAATGTTGAGAATTTCCCGGCCAATACTTACCGCCAGCAAATCACTGCACAGCGCGAGTTGCTCTGAGTCGCTGCCCGGGTGTTGATGCGCGCGCTGGCGAGCGTCGCGAATCAGGTCCTGGTAGTGGGGCAGGGCCGCGGCCTTGAGTAATAGCGAGGGGTTGGTGGTTGCGTCCTCAGGCGCGAAGCGCTTCATCGCCTCGATATCGCCGGTATCGGCCACCACCAGGGTCATGGCTTTCAATTGTTCCAGTTTGTTACTCATAATGCCGTTCTCTCCGCGGCTCGCGCTGTTGTTCGCGCGGCAGCCTGTACTTCTGCTCTTTCCGTTTCCTGCCTGATCAGGGCCAGTCCCTGTTCCAGTACCTCGATTCCCGCGCCGGGTTTATAGGCGTTTTCGCTCAGGTGGCGGCGGAACTTGCGCGCCCCGGGCAGGTTCTGAAACAAACCCAGAATATGCCGGCTGATATAGTTCAGCTGGCCGCCACGGGACAGATGCTGTTCAACGTAGGGTAGCAACTGTAGCAAAATCTCCTCCCGGGTCGCCACAGTGGTGTTACTGCCGAACAGGCGCTGGTCCACCTCCGCCAGCAGGTAGGGGTTCGTATACGCCTCCCGGCCGATCATCACGCCGTCCACCCGGCGCAGATGTTCCGCGCATTCATCCAGCGAGTTAATGCCGCCGTTGAGCACGATATTCAGTTGCGGACATTCCTGTTTCAGGCGATACACCCAGTCGTATTTGAGCGGGGGGATTTCCCGGTTTTCCCTGGGACTCAGACCCCGCAGCCAGGCCTTGCGCGCGTGTACGATGAAGGTACGGCAACCGGCGGCGGCGATGGTGCGCACGAAGTCCAGCAGCTGGGAATAAGATTCCATGTCGTCGATGCCGATGCGGTGCTTGACGGTTACCGGTATTGCGCAGTTTGCGGACATAGCCGCCACGCACTCTGCAACCAACGCCGGCTGCGCCATCAGGCAGGCCCCAAACATGCCGGACTGCACCCGGTCCGAGGGGCAACCACAGTTCAGGTTGACCTCTTCATAGCCCCATTCTTCGGCCCAGCGCGCGCACCGGGCCAGATCCTGGGGGTGACTACCCCCCAATTGCAGGGCTACCGGGTGTTCTTCGGGATTAAAAAGCAGGAATCCCTCGCGGTCGCCGTGGATAAGTGCAGCGGGGGTTACCATTTCCGTGTACAGCAGCGCGTTCTTCGTCAACAAACGCCAGAAGTACCGACAGTGATGGTCCGAGCAGTTCATCATCGGAGCAATGCAGAGGCGGTGGGGCCGCATGGCTATTGGGTTTATAGCGATAGTAGCCACTCCGGTGGATTTTTCCATTAGTGTATTGTTGCGTTATTTCGGGGGTACTTTGTAGTTATTTCGGGGTTATTTTTATTTTGAGTTTGTATCCGGTTTAATGCCTCTATTTGGCTTGAAGGACCCGTGGAGACAGTGAAGCGCTCCGCGGATGTGTTGAGCCGGCGAAGCCTGGCAATATTGTAGCGTTGCCTCACGTTGGAGGGCTTCATCATCGTTACACGCGCCGCCGCATGACTTATGTTCACCGGGACTGTCGCGCGAGTCAAACGATCGAGATTTTGGGAGCGACACCCATTAGAAATTACCTGCAGGTTGGTTGGAATTGGATTTCTCTCCACGGTGCGTTGATTCATTAACTTTTGTAGTCAGTGTAGAAGCAAAGTCTCGTGACCATAGGATTTGACTGTAATGATATGACGTCTACATTTAGGGTACCGCGCGTGGAGAGTAAATTTCCATACGAAGCGGCGTTGAATTTTTATCATTGTCTCTAAAAGACGTATTTAATCGCAATTTCGAATTGAATCGTCAGTTTACATTTCAGTGGAGGAATTATGGGTATTTATAAGGTGATTGACCTTGTTGGAACCAGTGAAAACTCATGGGAGGAGGCGGCTAAGTCTGCCGTGGAGAAAGCGGCGCAAAGTCTGGATGACTTGAGAGTTGCTGAGGTGATATCTCAGGACCTGAAAATAGAAAATGGTAAGGTAGTGGCCTATCGCACCAAAGTCAGCATGTCTTTCAAATTTAAGGGGACATGATTAAATCCCTTAATCGGGGCTTCCGATCGGGACGGAGCCGGGGGAAGTGGCGCTGGAACACGGTGATTGCTCCAACATCGCCCGTGGATCGGCACACCAGCTAAGCACACGCGTGGGGCGAATGGCGATCAATGTCGGCGGCTCGCGTAACACCGGCACATCCTGGTATTGTGGATATTTGCAGCGCAGTGCGTGGATTACCGCGGCGACCTGCGTGTCTGTGCCGGGCTCTTGCTGCAGGATGCTTGCCTTTGCTTCGATTCGCAGCCACCAAAGTTTTGACCAATCGGATTCATAGGCGTCGAGCAGAAGACTCATATCCGGATTCATGCGCACATTGCGAACGCGTGCGAGTTCGCCGCCGGATTTGGGCTTGCCATCCACCGGCGACCACAGCAGCCCCTCGTATCGCACGAACACAATGGGAACCTGAAAAATTTTCCCGTTTGCTCCCAGCGTAGCCAGACGCCCCACTGGGTGCCGATCGAGTAGCAATTCAATGGCGGCATCCGGAATCTTCACAGTCACCACGCTAAAATGCGTCCATTAACCGCTTTAGCGCCTCACCCCCATAATTGATACCCGGCCCTTGATCAACTTTAGTCTCTTGCGCAATTGTTCCTTGAGGATTAGATCCGTCCCATCGAGGCGTTCATCCTCCTTTAGCTCGCGTTCAAGTGAAAAAGTGAATTGGAAGTCCTGATTGTGTTTGGCCTCTTCAAATTGTTCCAGTGTATGCTCTCCCTCAAAATGGGAAGTGATATGCCAGTCGCTGACGAGCACCTTGTCGCCCTCAATGCGTGTAACGACGATGCCCTGTAGCGCTAGGGGACTGCTGCCGACACACTCGTCTTCATAGCTACTCAGTGGTTGTCCGGGCTTTACGCCATAGCTGCCGATATCCAGTTGTGTAGTTTGCATGTTATTGCCTCCTCACTGTTGCCTATGGTTTAACCTACAGTCAAATTTCTACCCCAAAGACCTTTGCCAGGTAGCTATAATACGCCATGTCCGAACAGATGTTCTTGTGGCGATCATCAGATATTTTCGCGACCGCCTGGCCGTTACACTGGGTCATCTTTATCACCATATCCAGGCTTGGATAACCCAGATCATTGCTCAGGTTGGTGCCGATACCGAACACAGGATTGGATTCCAGGTGCACCGCGGCGTAGATCTTGAGCGCCTTAGGAATCGTCAAGTTGTTGCTGAATACCAGGGATTTTGACTTTGGGTCGATATGCAAGCTTCGGTAGTGGGCGATAACCTTGCGCGCCCACTCGATGGGATCGCCGGAGTCGTGGCGTAAGCCGTCATAAAGCTTGGCAAAGTAGAGATCAAAATCGCGCAGGAAGGCATCGATGCCCACCACATCGGTGAGTGCGATACCGAGTCGGCCCCGATATTCCTGTACCCAGGCCTCCAGGGCGGCTTTCTGACTGTCTGCCAATCTCGGACCCAGGGCCTGGAAAGCCTGCAAAAATTCGTGGGCCATGGTGCCCAGGGGTGCGATGTGTAGTGACCTGGCTAGTTCGACGTTACTGGTGCCCCTGAGCCGTGTGGGTACGACTTCCAGCAGGGTTTGGAGTACCTCCCGCTGCCAGTCTCGAGAGAAGCGGCGGCGCGTACCAAATTCGGAAAAAAGGAAGCCGCCGCTGTTCGGCTGCTGTCCCAGGAGTTCCAGTTTCTCCATCAGTCGGCGACGACCCTCGTCAATGTTCGGCCTGGGGTGATGGTGGCGGAAGTAGGTCTCATTGACGATGGCCAGCAGCGGGACTTCGAACAGGATGGTATGTAGCCATGGGCCTTCGATTACCATTTCGAAGGGATCGTCGGTAAGGCGTACAAAACGCGCGTCCAGACTGAACAAGCCCAGGAAGTCAATGAAATCCGATTGAAAATAGTCGAACTGCCGGAGATAATCGAGTTCATCTGGTTGGAAACTCAAGCTGCATAGGGCTTCGAGCTCCCGTTTAATCGCCTCCACACAGGGGCTGAAATCGATTGCGGGCGTGCGGCATCGGAAACGATATTCCACCCGCGCCGCTGGCTGCTGGTGCAGGACCACCTGCATCATGGTGAACTTGTAGAGGTCGGTGTCGAGCAGGGATTGGATGATTGGCACGGTCTTATGTCCCCCGCCTACACTAACTCACCGATGGCACTGGTTTGCGCTGCTATCTTGATTCCGGCATTGGCCATTTCCCGTATGGCGGCTGCGGTGGTGTCGGCTGCAACACCGCGGCAAGCCGCTTGATTCAGGATCACCGTAAAACCGGCGCGGCACAGCTGCAGTGCGGTGTTTCTAACGCAGTAATCGGTGGCGAGTCCACCGACAATGACCGTTTTGACCTCGTGGTAACACAGGTATTCGATAGCACCGGTGCTTAATTTTTCCGCAAGGTCATGGTAACAGGAGCCGTAGGGGTGCATGTCCAGCTCTACGCCCTTCCAGACAAAAAAATCGTATTCAGCGGGGTGGGGGAGGCCGTCGATGAGCTCGAATCCCAGGGTACCCGGGACGGCATGGAGATTCCAGCGTACGTCGACGTGAGGCCCCGCTACCGATTCCAATTGTGGATGGTCGGCGGTGGCCACCCACACCGCCTTTGGATTGTGCCCCTCTTTGGAGCCTAATCGATAATCCGCGTAGCGGGCCTGCGCGTTCAATTCTTCAACGATCTCGGTACCGCCGGCGACCGGGAGCTCATCGGGGCACAGCGGTGTGAAAGTATTTTGCGCATCCACGTCAAAGCTGGCGACTTTAACCCTAGTTTGCATACAGACCCCCCTGTTTAAGAGCCTTGCCAGAGGAAACACCGTAGTATAAGTATAGTTGGATTCGTAGTCCCACGAGGTGATTGCCGTGAATGAATCAGTGCGCCCACTCGCCAGCCGAACGATAGCCATTCCAGAAACTCGACAATTGGATCTGCTGGCCGACATGTTGGAGCAGCGAGGTGCCCAAGTTATCCGCTGTCCCCTGGTGGCGATACTCGATGCACCAGATCCCGTACCTATAGAAGCGTGGCTGAAAGACTTCATTGCCCGACCCTGCGATGACCTCATATTGCTGACGGGTGAAGGCCTGCGCAGATTAGTGGGTTTTGCTGATAGAGCAGGCCTGAAAGATGACTTTGTTGAATCGATAAAGAGGGTTCGCACCATCACCCGGGGTCCCAAGCCCGGCAGAGCATTGAAGGAGATAAATTTGAAGCCCGATCTGCTGGCTGAGGCTCCCACTACCGATGGGGTTATTGCGACCTTGGAGAAAGAGGACCTCAAGAATCGACGGATAGGAGTCCAGCTTTACGCTACTGATCCCAACGAAAAACTTATCACCTATCTGCGTAGCCAGGAAGCGACGGTGTTACCTGTCTCTCCTTATATCTATGCGTCGAAATTGGAGGAAGGGGAGGTATTGTCACTAATCGATTCGCTGCAGGCCGGCGAGATTGATGTTATTGCCTTTACCAGTCAGCCACAGTACCAGCGTTTAGCCGCGGTTGCGAAAGT
Source organism: Gammaproteobacteria bacterium (assembly GCA_027295405.1). Lineage (GTDB taxonomy): Bacteria > Pseudomonadota > Gammaproteobacteria > Pseudomonadales > Halieaceae > JAPUKZ01. The sequence goes on along the minus strand of JAPUKZ010000119.1, from coordinate 935 downwards.
TCATGGTAGAGCCGAATCTTTGCATCAATCACTTGTCAAAACTACAATCGCTGCCGTCGGTCCCGTAGTGAAAAAAGCCTTATCTGACGCAGGCATCCCTGTGGAGATCACGCCAGACAGCTCCTTTTTTATGAAGCCCTTGGTCCGTAAGATGGTCGAGGTATTAGGTAAGTGATGAAATATTCGGGCTGAGGGGTTGAGTAATGGTTAAAGAGAGCGATCTTTTGTTTGCAGCCTCCGATGTCATTCCAATGTTTCCAACCTTGGTCTGGAAAGTTCAGCTCAAGCGGGAGTTACACACAGCGATAGACGCAAAAATCCTGGCGGCAATAGAAAGCATGGGCCGAGAGGAATCGGAACTCGGGCCCGGACAGGGCTGGCAGTCAGATCAAAATCTGCATGAACGCGAGGAGTTTCAGGACCTGGTTGCTTGTGTGGACAAAGTGGCGAAGAGCGCGCTGCGATTTTGGAGAATAGGCGATAACGCAATCGAACTCACGGGCTGTTGGGCTAATGTACTTGGCAAGGGCGCAGCACATAGACTTCACAATCACCCCAACAACTTCTTAAGCGGTGTTTATTATGTCCGCACCGAGCCAGGCGCCGATACAATAAACTTTCACGACCCAAGAAATCAGACCGGAATCATCAGGCCTCCGGTGCTAGAACTGACGGCCGAGAATACCGATCAGGTTGTCGTGAGCGTGAAGAATGGCACGCTGCTCCTATTCCCGGCTTACCTGCAGCACTGTGTTGACGCGAATAGTAGCGAGAAGGAAAGAGTCAGCGTTAGTTTCAACCTGATGTTCTCATCTTTTACCGAGAACTTTAGTAAGCCGCTGTGGTGAGCATATTTGAGACTGGAGCCTGACGACAATGGATAGAACGCCGACGACGGACGAAGACCTTCCCGTGATCGCACAATTCTCCGTGCG
>JAPUKZ010000118.1 GCA_027295405.1 Gammaproteobacteria bacterium | reverse complement strand
CCCAGGTCGGCCACCAGGAACCGGCACTGACCGGCATATCTTCGAGCCAGGTATCGGGATCGATGTACTTGTCACCTGCCTGGCGAGTATGCAGCCGGTAGCGGCGGCGCGGGTGTTCGGGCCCGCTGACCACGCCGGCGTTGTGGCCGCCACTGGTTAGAACGAAGGTCAGCTCGCCATGGGTAAGTTGGTGCAGTTTGAAGACGGACTTCCAGGGTGCCACGTGGTCCGTTTCTGTGCCCAGTATAAACAAGGGTACGCGAACGTCCGACAGGGATACTGGCCTGCCGCCAACCTTGAACTTGTTCTGCGCCAGCTGGTTTTCCAGGTACAGCTGCCGCAGGTATTCCGTGTGCATACGGTAGGGCATGCGGGTGCCGTCGGCGTTCCAGGACATCAGGTCATTGAGAGATGCCTCCTTGCCCAGCAGATAGCGATCCACGGTACCGGCATAAATCAGATCGCTGGCACGCAGGGCGCTGAAGGCGCCGCCCATGTTTTCACTGGCCAGATAACCCCGTTTCCACATCAGCTTCTCCAGGAAGGACAGCTGGCTGGGACTGATGAAGCGGGTGATTTCCCCGGCCTCGGAAAAGTCGGCCTGGGCGGCAAACAGGGAGACGCTCTTGAGGCGGTCATCGTCGTCCCGGGCCATGCTTGAGGCAGTAATTGCCAGCAGGGTACCGCCGATGCAGTAGCCCACCGCGTGGATTTTCCGTTTCGGGCAGATGCTGACCACGGCGTCGATGGCCGCCATCATTCCGAGTTGGACGTAATCCTCAAAGCTGAGGTGCTTGTCCTCCTGCTCCGGGTTCTTCCAGGAGATAATGAACACCGTCTTGCCCTGTTCGGTGAGGTATTTCACCAGGGAGTTGTGGGGCGATAGGTCGAGGATGTAGTACTTCATAATCCAGGCCGGGCAGATCAGCACCGGTTCGGCACCCACCTTTTTGGTTACCGGCTCATACTGGATCAGCTCGATCAAGGAATTCTGGTACACCACCTTGCCGGGGGTGATGCCGAGGTTTTTACCCACTTTGAATGCAGCGTTTTCTGCCACGCCAGTATTGGCGGCATCGCGCAGCTGGTCTTCCACAAAAAAGCCTAATCCCCTCACCAGGTTCATGCCGCGTTCCTTGATGGTGGCTTGCAGGACTTCCGGGTTGGTCATCAGGGCGTTGGCTGGCGACAACATGTCCAGAATCTGGTCGGCTACCGCGTGCACCATGATTTCATGTTCACGGCGTACCCCTTCCACACCAATGGTCGCCTCCTTCCACCAGTCCCTGCTGACCTGGTGCATCTGCGCGAACACATTAAAAGGCCATTTTTTCCAGGCCTCACCCTGCATGCGGCGCTCGATCTGAGACGCGGGTCCCTTGGCATCGCTGCTGAACAGCGACTCCATGCTGTAAATACCCAGGTCGCGCAGTTTACGCAGAAAACTCTGGCCCAGTCGCAGCCGGCTGCCGGGCGATATGGCCAGGTGCGACATCCAGTCCATGGTGGCCAGGCCCAGATCAAGCGGCGATGAGCCGCCGCTCAGTCGGGCCAGTAGTGTGCGAAATTCGCGATCCATGTCGGCGGCAGTCGCCGCATCGATCAGTTCAAGACCTTGCTTTTGTGTCATAGTCATTGATCCTTAATACAGGTGCTGACCACCGTTGATCGACAGGGTCGATCCGGTGATGAAGCTGGCGTCGTCGCTGACCAGGAATTTTACACCGCAGGCGATATCGATTGCCTGCCCCAGGCGGCCAACCGGAATTTTGGCGATAATTTTTTCCAGTACCTGCTCCGGCACCGCCCTCACCATGTCCGTGGCTACATAGCCCGGTGCAATGGCGTTTACGGTAATGCCCCTGGTCCCGCCGGTGATCAATGCGACTCGACTCATATTGTGCTCCGAAAGGATGTATTCAGGGCGATTTAGAATGTAAATATAGTTGTATAAGCAACTAATATTGCGCAATTATCGAACATATGTCAACATAAATAGCGCTAACTGTTAAAATATTGTTCGCTATTCAGTTGGATATGCAACTATAGTGAGTCATGGGTGCAAGTCGATGAAAGAGTACAGCGAGGCCACCAGGACAGTGCGCAGTGAACTCAGACTGCAAAGCTTCCTGCCCTACATTCTCAGCAAACTGGCAGACACTATCAGTGTTGAGTTGTCCGGCATCTATGGAGATGAGTATGGTCTGAGCGTGCCCGAGTGGCGGATTATTGCCAACCTGGCGCAGCACGGTACCCTCAATGCCAGGCAAATAGTGGATTTCGCAGGGATGGAGAAAAGTAAGGTTTCCCGCGCCGTCAAGAGACTGACTGTGCGCGGCCTGCTTACCCAGCAGCGGGCGAGTGTCGACAACCGGGCCAAGGATCTGGCGTTGACCGGGGCGGGGGAAACCCTGTATCGCGCCATCGTGCCCAGGGTGTTGGCCTGGGAGAAGACGTTGCTGGAGGGGCTGGAAGTGGGGGAATACCGGGACTTGCTGTACCTGCTGGAAAAACTGGGTAGACAACTGCACCTGCTGAATGTGGCGCCTGCGCAGGAATGGGGCGGTGCTGAACCAGGTGACAAGCCCTGGGCAGCGGCATGAATGAATAGGGTGGGAGAGATAGCTATGGAATCAAAGCGCTGTGCGGATGTCATTGTCAGCAGCCTGGTCGACCAGGGTGTGGATACGGTCTTTGGTCTACCCGGCGCCCAGACCTATAGCTTGTTTGACGCGCTGCGAAAGCGCCAGGACGACATCAAAACCTATTGCAGTCGGCATGAGCAGGGCGCTGCTTATATGGCCTTTGGTTATGCCAAGTCCACGGGAAAAGTTGGCGTATACGCTGTCGTGCCAGGCGGCTGTCAGCAGAGGCTTCAATGCACGGATGCAGTGCATTTCAGGCAATATTTCGGCTATTATCTAGCCACCGTCTAATATGGGTAATTCCTGATGCAATCGAATATTGGCGCCTGGCTGCCGAGGGCGCTGGTTGAGTCAGTGCTCATCGTGGTGAGTATTCTGCTGGCATTGGGACTGGATGAGTGGCAGGAAGATCAGGAAATTCAGGAAATGATCGACCGTTCAATCATCAATTTTTCCCACGAGCTGGCCCGGAATAAATCGCGAGTTGAAGACATCAGCGCGTATCATCAGGGCGTTTGGAAAATTCTGGAAAAGCGCAGCAACCAGCCGAACACCGCGTCTATTGTCGAATTTCGCAATATCATGGATGCCATGCAACCGGTGGTGCTGACCAACAGTGCCTGGCAGACGGCGGTTGCCACAGGTGTATTGGGGCGCATGGACTTCGAGCTTGTTTCGGCCCTTACCCTGACCTACAACACGCAGTTACGATTTGATAGCAAGTACAATTCAACCCTGCAGAGCCTGTTATCACCTAATAATCTGCACCAGCAGAATCTGCAAATCACGATTTACAACGCGTCACGATTTGTGGCCGCTGTGGCCGCTTCTGAATCTGAACTAAGCGTCTACTATAGTCAGACTCTGGAGTTGCTTTCTCTGTACGTCACCGACCCTGAATAGTTCTTCAGCGTAGAGGATATCCCGGTTGGTCGGGTAATAAGCCGTCTATGCTCACCACTTTAACGTGGGCATCGATGTCGGCTGCGGGGATGAATGTGATGGAGCCGGGAACCGCAGTAATGAGTTCCAGCGCCATGTTGGAACTCCATACGATCTTGGGGCCGGAAGGAACTTCGGCGCGGAAGATTTTCGCAATCCAATACCGCCTGAACTGACTTTCGTCCATCTGATAGATTTGGTCCAGGACCAACTCGCGCTCCGCGGCGCCGGGCGCCCTGACCAGCAGGGTGATTCGGGATCTGTCCGGCCAGAACTGCTGATCGGCGAGGAAGATCCGTCGCAGCTGATTCATGGAAAGATTGGACACCTCAACGCCGGGGTGCACGACAATGGCTACAGAGGGTTCCTTCGCAAACCCGACGGTGGCGTTGGCCAGTGCCAATACCAGGCCAAGAACAAGGCGCGGCCTGAACATCAGCGAGCCCCTCTGTTTTGTGCTGCCCGCCTGGCGGCGGCGGATTCCCTGGCGCTGGTGGCATCAAACACGAACGCCAATTGTAGCCAGAAACTATTGCGGTATCCGCTATTGTCGAACTCTTCTCTGCGCACTTCGGCTTTGAGCACTACGTAGGAAGAGAAGTCCCATCGTGTTCCTGCCGTGTAGCCCTTGTAATCGAGTCCGAGCGCACCTAGAAGAGGATCGTCGTCATCTACGTCGAGGTGTTCCGCGCGGAAATAGGGTTTGAATTTGTTCGCCTTGCCGGGTAAACGATAGGCCACCTGGCCGTAGATGGAATTGACATTTCCCTCACTCAAGGACGACTCATGTTTTGAGTAGGTGTATTCGAGCACAACCTCCGGTGCCTCGCCCTCCAGTGCCAGGTAGACACCGAGCAGTTCCTCGTCTATATCGGGGCCGAATTCGGGGCTGATCTTGTCGCGGTACAAGCTGGCGCCTGTATTCAGGCGGTGTCGGCCCAGGGGCCGATAACTGCCCGCCAGCAGCCAGGCGGTATCGCCGTTGCTGCCGTCGCCGATGTCGCCAATGTCCCCCGGGTCGTTGATTTGTTCCGATCGGCCGTTGCCGTAGCCGACTTTATAGCCGAAGTCAGAATTTCCGACATTACCTTCGAGCAGCGCGCCGAGGAAGTGGATAGGAATTACAAAGCTGCCAAACTTCGCGGTCTGGGGGCGGGATATTGTCGTCTGTAACCAGCTACCGTGGTGAAATGCAGAGTTCCAATAACCGATCGGCGTATGGTAGCGCCCGGCGGATAGTTTGTACTGATCAGAGAACGTATAGTGAAGTGACAGGCGCTCAATCTCAGAGCGGAGGTCCGTGTTCCTGCGCTTGGTTGCGGTCAGCTCCGTGAAGGCGCGGAATCGCTGACCCAATTGCACATTGATCTGTGCTACGCCCTGGGTATGGTCGAAGCCGTCGCTGCCCTGGTTTTCCCGCTTCCGGTAGTCAATCTCGCCGAAAAAAAGCGCACTGACCCGCTGACCCGCCGGGAAAGCGTCCCGGGCGGAAACAGAGGCAACAGTTCCAATCAACAGGATGCTTATTGTTATTTTCGCAGTACCGCGAACGATACCTCTCAAACTGCGTTCTCCCCGACTGGCAAGCAATCCCGCTCGCCAGTCGGCATTGTGCGGGTACGCACCAGGAAACTCAAGCTCCTATCAAGTGGGCAAGGTGTTACTGCGGCAGGGCACCTGCGGAAGTCGCGAATGCGGGCGCGACCGCCACGCTCAGTACCGGCCCCTCAGTTGAGACTGTCGCTCACCCAGTATTTGGTCCCCTGCAGCGTGGCTTGCAGGGCCAGGCCAGCTTCAGTCATTTGGTAGACGCTGACGCCATCTACCAGGCTGGCGGCGGCACTGCCTTCAGCACCCTTGTCGGTGGACTTGGCGGCTGCGTCGGCCTGGCCGGAAAAATCCCAGCCGGAATTGATAAAGTTGGTCAGTGCCTTGCGAGAGTGAAACACAAACACTGCGCGGAAGTCTTTGACGCCGAGACCCAGGCCTACCCCGGCACTGCCCATATTCATGTAGGTATCCTTGCCGCTCACGTTGTCATGCACAACACCGCTGCCGCCGCCGGCGGACAGGAATATCAGGTTGACCCCAATGTTGGAAAACACGGCATAACCTTCGGCACGCTGGATTTCCCTGCGGGTGTCCGGCTCTTCCTCATACAGCCGCTCCAGCGTCTGGTCGCGGGTCTTCAGGATTTTGGCGCGCTTGTCGGCATTCTTGTCGGCAAAGCTGGGGCTTGCCAATAACAACGCGATCAGGCCTATGCTGAGAATTCGGGTCATGTTGCGTTCTCCAGTTCGATGCGTGTGTCAGTCATTCAGCTCAGTCTTTCAATTCGGGGATGATCTCGGCGAAGCGATCAATCATGGGCAGCACCTGATCGGGTTGGTCCCAGGTATCCATGGCCACACCCACGGTCGCTCGTTCAATGCCCAGGTCCCGGTAACCCTTGAGCTTGTCCAGGTCGGTAGTATCCATGATCTGGATATTGATTTGTACCGATTCTGCCTCGCGGCCCTGCTGCTTTACCAGTTCACGGAAATCCGCCAGGGCGGCGGGTACATCGCCCATGGCCACATCCACCGGGTACCAGCCGTCGGCCCAGGCGGCGGCGTGTTTTTTGCCCAGCGGGCCCATGGCACCGAGAAATATCGGTGGTCCATCCGCCTGTAGTGGTTTGGGATCGGCCCAGACCGGGTCAAAGTCAATATAGTCACCGTGGAACTCTGGTTCAGCCTCGGTCCACAGCGCCCGGGTGGCGGCAACGGTCTCGCGCAATACCGCATAGCGCTTGCTGAAGGGGTGTGGGTTGACGTTGCAGAACTCTTCTTCGTTCCAGCCCACGCCAGTGCCGATCATGAGCCGGCCGCCGGAAAGTCGATCCAGGGTGGCGATAGTTTTCGCCTGGGAAAAAATATCCCGCTCCATCAGCAACGCGATGCCGGTGCCGAAGCGCAAGGTGGTGGTGGCTGCTGCCGCCGCCATCAGCGACACGTAGGGGTCCATCATCAGCTTGTAGGGGTCTGGCATGTCGCCGCCGGGGGGGTAGGGGGTCTGGCGCGAGGTGGGGATGTGGCTGTGCTCGCCGTACCACAGTGATTCAAATCCGCGTTGTTCCAGGGCCTGGGCCAATTCCGGTGGCGGGGGGTCATTCAGGGTGTTCATCGAACTGAAGGCGAGATGCATAAAATGTTCCCCGGTTATTGCAAGTGCCGAGCAAGATACGGAAGATGTAGTACTGCGTAAACCCTACTAATGGATGAAAGTTATGACTATTCGAACCCGCACTGTCGAATACACCCACCAGGATGTCGTACTGGAGGGCTACCTGGCCTGGGACGACGCCCACAGCGGCCCGCGCCCCTGTGTCATAATTTCCCATGCTTTCCGTGGCCGCGAAGCGTTTGAGTGCCAGCGCGCCGAGGATCTGGCCGCACTCGGCTATGTTGGCTTCGCCCTGGATTTGTATGGCAAGGGCGTGCTGGCGGAAACCACCGAGGAGGCTTCTGCGTTGATGTCCGGATTTATGGAAGACCGGCCCCTGTTGCAAAGTCGCTTGCTGGCGGCAGTGGATGTTGCCCGGGAACAGCCGGAAGTGGATGCAGAAAACCTGGCCGCGATGGGTTATTGCTTTGGCGGTTTGTGTGTTCTGGATATGGCGCGGATCAATGCCCCGTTGGCGGGCGTGGTCAGCTTCCACGGTCTTTTAGTTGGCCCCGGAAACACCGCTGGAACCCGGATCTCACCGCGGGTACTGGCTG
>JAPUKZ010000117.1 GCA_027295405.1 Gammaproteobacteria bacterium | reverse complement strand
CCGGAGAGTTTGCTACACCAGTGGCTGGTGGAAATGTTGCGGCGGTTTAACCTGCATTTTGCGCTGTTTGATGCAGAGCGTGTGGACGCGATGGAGGAAGACAATCCCTTCGAGGCGGAACAACTGGTGTTGTCCAGCCTGGATTTTTTCCAGCAGCGCCCAGACATGCAGGCGCTGGCCCTGCGCGCCCAGTGGGACCTGAGTGTGATCGACGAGGCCCACCACCTGCACTGGTCTACCGAGGCTGCTGGAGCAGAGTATTTGTTTGTGGAACAGCTGTCCCGCATCAGTGCCGGATTGCTGCTGCTGACGGCGACCCCGGAGCAGGTGGGCCAGGCCGGCCATTTCGCCCGCCTGCGCCTGCTGGACCCCTCCCGCTTTCACGACCTGGAGCAGTTCCAGCAGGAGGAAGCCGGCTTCAGGGAACTCAACGAACGCCTGCAGCTGCTGGAGCAAACCGACGCCGAAGCGGAAGAGATTGCCGAGCTACTGGACCGGCACGGCACCGGCCGGGTCCTGTTCCGTAACACCCGTGCCGGTGTCGGGGGTTTCCCTGAACGCAAATTACACACCACTGCGCTGCCCAACCCTGACGCTTACATCACCACCGAGGACCTGACCGCGAGTTTGTATCCGGAGTTGAATCACGCCACGGCAGATTGGCTGAAACAGGACCCGCGGGTGGCATGGCTGGAACAGACCCTCAAGCAACTACGCCCTGAAAAAGTACTGGTAATCTGCGCCAACGCGGATACCGCCATTGCCCTGGAGCAATACCTGCATCTGCGCGCGGGCATTCGCAGCGCCGCTTTCTACGAGGGACTGAGTCTTCTGGAGCGGGATCGCGCCGCCGCTTATTTTGCCGACAGCGAGGCGGGCGCCCAGACCCTGATTTGTTCAGAAATTGGCAGCGAGGGGCGCAATTTCCAGTTCGCGCACCACCTGATCCTGTTCGACCTGCCCCTCAATCCCGATCTACTGGAGCAGCGCATCGGTCGTCTCGACCGCATTGGCCAGAGCACCGATGTGGAGATCCACGTTCCCTACCTGGAGGGCTCTGCCCAGCAGACCCTGCTGCGCTGGTATGACGAGGGCCTGAATGTGTTTCGCAACAGCTGCTCCGCGGGTTACGCCATTTACGAGCGGTTTGCCGAACCTCTGCAACAGCAACTGCTGAACACCGATGCCGGACTGGAGGAACTGATCCGGGACACGGCGGATTTTACCGCGCGCACCCGCGCAGAATTGCGCGAGGGTCGCGACCGCTTGCTGGAACGCAATTCCTGCAAACCGGACATCGCGGCGCAACTGATCGCGGATATCAGTAATTCGGAGCGCTCAGAGGAGTTGCTGGACTACCTGGATATGCTGTGCCAGAGCTACGGGGTTGACCAGGATTATCACTCGAAATACGCCCTGATCCTGCGCCCGGGCGAGCAGATGCTGACCGGCTATTTCCCCGGCCTGAAGGAGGAAGGCACGACCATCACGTTCAATCGCGAACAGGCGCTGGCGCGCGAAGACATGGAGTTTCTCACCTGGGAGCACCCCATGGTGGTTGAAGCCATGGAGATGGTCAGCGCTACCGAGCTGGGCAATGCGGCTATCGCCACCCTCAGCCTCAAGGGCATACCCGCGGGCACCATGATGCTGGAATCCCTGTACACGGTGAACTGTGTGGCACCGCGCAGCTTGCAACTGGAACGCTTTCTGCCCATTTCACCGATACGCTTGCTGGTGGATGCACGCGGCCGCAACCTGGACGAAATCATGAGCCACGAACGCCTCAACGGCCTCTGTGAAAAGGTCAAGCAGCCCACCGCCATAGCCATCATCAAGCAGGTCCGCGAGCAGGTGGAAAGCAAAATGCAGCACGCAGCAAAACTGGCCGGCGCCCATATGGATGCCACCCTCAAGGGCGCCGAACAGCGTATGCGCGAACAACTGGGTGCAGAGCTGGCCCGCCTCAGCGCCTTACGGGAAGTCAACCCCAGCATCCGCCAGCAAGAACTGGACCACTTAAGCTACCTGATCGAGGAATGCGCCGCGCACATCCGCCAAGCCTCCCTCCAACTCCAGGCCCTGCGCCTAATCATCACCACCTGACTTATCCACAAAACGAGCAGGGGGCCGGGGCCACTATGGGTTCTGTGGATAACTTTTTGGGTTAGTCGCCGAGGTCGGGGGCCCAGGGGACGCCGTTGATATGGCCGCCACCGTCCACGTAGAGGGTGTTGCCGGTTACGTAACGGGACATGTCAGAGGCCAGGAACAATGCCGCGGGGGCGATGTCCTCCTCCGGATCTCCCATATATCCCATGGGACTGGTGCTCCGGAGTTCTTCCGCCATTTCCGGGTTGAACTCCATCAACGCTTTGAAGGGTGTGGTAACCGCGCCGGGACAGATGATATTCGCGGTAATACCCAGCGCCGCCCACTCCCGGGCGGCGGTGCGGGTGTAGGCGCGCACCGCTTCCTTGGCGGCGTTGTAGTCCACGGTACCCATGTGGGCGTTGACTCCATTCAGTGAGCAGATATTGATAATGCGCCCGTAGCCCGCCGCCTTCATGCCGGGAAAAGCCGCCTTCATGGCGGTGGCAACCGCGTGGAAGCCCGCGGTCATGGATTCCTCCAGCCGCGGCCCCTCAATATTCTCCACCCTGGCGGGCAGGTACTTCATGGTGGGATAGGCGTTATTGACCAAGATATCCAGGCGGCCAAATTCCGCGATGGTTTCGTCCACCGCCGCGGTGACCGTATCCGGCCGGGATATATCAGTGGCGATAAAGCGCCCGGCGCCACCCAGCCCGGCCAACTCGCCGGCGACCTGCGGACCTGTCTCCGCATTGAACTCGGCAACCACCACGCTGGCACCTTCACGCGCAAAGCAGCGCGCGATCCCGCGCCCGATACCGGCACCGGCCCCGGTGACCAGGGCGACTTTTCCTTCCAACATGGCCATTGTTACTCTCCTTACAGTTTTCTCAGGTTGACTTCTGCATTCGTCAGTTCCCCTTCCCGGCGCGCCGCGCGCAGGGACATGGTGGGCGATGACGATTTCAACCGACCCGTCGGCGGCTACCTCGGCCTGGAATTTGTTCAGGCTCACCTGGTCGTAGCGATCATCCAGAGACTCCATCCAGGGGTTCATGATCAGGAAGCCCCGATAGGGCACATCCGGCTCCCTGAATGCGCCGGATTAACAGGGAATCGGCATCCGCTTCCATCTGGATCCAGTTTGCCTCGGCAACTCCCGCCGGCCAGCTGCTCGAGAGGATCTCTTCAAAATCACCATTAGCATCCAGCGAAATCTGGCTCTCATTCCTAAATGCCACCAGCCGCCGCTGCCGGTTATCCCCGGCGAAGCTACCCGCATACAAACTCGCTTCAATCAACACCGTATCACGCATCGTGCCTGTCACCCAGTACTGGTACTCGCTACTGACGATGGCCACATCATAATACTGGTCTGGATTGTCACCCGCGTCCTTGCGGTTGGCGCCCTGCAGCTTGAAAAATTCCGGGGTGGCGGGCGTCTTGTACTCCAGCAGCATGTCCGTACCCAGGCCCAGCAAGCGCACCAGGAAGCGGTAGCCCTCCGCCCGGGTCAATTCGTCATCCGCCATTTGCGGATCAAGAACCACGCTGCCGGCATTTTTGAGGGTGTCACTAAAAAACTCCCAGGCCTTACCGTCCATCAGCATCTCGTCCGGCGATCCCATGACTGCCTGGGCCAGCCTGCGCCTCATTTCGCCGCTGTCGCAACCACTACCCAGCGCAGCAACCGTCGATACCAGACCCGTACGTACCAGCAGTTCCCGGCGATTCATCACCCGCGCGGCATCACAATCATTCCACTCACCTCCAAAGTTTCGCTACAGCCTATTGTGGCAGCAGCGACGCAGTGCAAAGATCCTCAACAGGTTCAAACTGTGTATCCAAATAGTTCATCAGGATAACCTTATGAACCGCACGACAATACTGCCGCCCGGCACCTCACATCCTCAATACATTGACTAGAATTAGAGCAACACTCACACGACCGACACGGACACCACTATGCGCGAACAACGAAAAGTCCTTAACAAAACCACCATGGGAATCACCGACGGCCTGCCCCTCACCGCCAGCGACGGCGGTATTGATGAGCTGCGCAAGGATGTGCAGCGGCTGATGGATATTGAGGCCATCAAGCAATTGAAGCACAGTTATTTCCGCTGCATAGACACCGCCAACATGGACGAATTGGGCACTCTGTTGCACGAAGACGTGCTGGTGCACTTTATCGGTGGCAACTATGAGTGGAAACTGCAGGGCCGCAAGAAGTACCTGGATTCCATTGGTGCATCTTTCAGCAACCGCTCAATCGGGCATCACAACGGGCACCACCCGGAGATCCAGATGCTGAGTGAGACCGAGGCCACCGGCATCTGGTACCTGGCAGATAACATGTGGATTCTCAACCACAACGCCTTTACCACGGGTACCGCCTTGTACTGGGATACTTACGTCAAGCAAGACGGGCGCTGGCTGATCAAGGAAACCCGTTACGAGCGTCTGTACGAAATCAACCAGCTGCTCGAAGAGAATCCTGAACTGGCCTCACACTATCTGGGCGTGCACGGTACCGAACCGCAGTTCTAGGGAGCCACTGACCTCGCGGTGCGCAGGGGGTAATAACTGGCAGCAATCACGTAATCTTCAGCGTACTGCTCCAGCATCGCCTACCGGCGGGCGATAAGGCATCTTTAACCCTCACTCTTGACCCGTCTCAGTCTAGCAGCCCCGGGCAGCGCCTGCAGAGCGCGCCAGCACTGGGTTTTTTACACTTTATCTTGGCGCTGCAATCATGTTACTTTGTTAGTCATAATAAAGAATCTAGGATGTAGCACCGGTGATTTCGCTCAGTATGCGGTACCCCTGATGTTTCGATTTTTCACCATCCGCAAAGCCATCGCCCTGATGTTGATTGGGCTGTTCTTCATCACTGGCTCAGGTTTGGCTGGCTACCTCCTCTCCGACAAATTTCAGACCCGCAAACTTGAACTCATCGACAACAGTGTGTGGCTGGCCAGAAGCGGCTCACAGCAACAGCTGGCGATCTACTACCGGGACACAGAAGTCCTGCTGGAATTTCTCGCCCAGTTTCTGCAGAATTCCACAATCCAGTACGCCGCCGTGTTTGACCAGTCAGGCAATGAAATCATCAGTCGCCACCAGGAAAATGCCCTCGGCGGATCGATGCCCGCGTTCGCCGATTTCCGAGGTGACTTCGGGCAGCTGGAGGTGGCGGAAGTTGAGCGCGACAATCCCGCCGCTCGAGGCAGGCTGCTGGAACTTTCAGTGCCAATCTTTTCCTTCATCAACCCGCTGGAAACTGACGTAAGTCGGGAGGCCTTTGGCCGGGCGCTGGCTCTGGCCCGCAACCGGGGCGCCCAGCACGTGATGGGTTACTACCTGCTGGGTATCAATCTCGAACAGCTGCAACGCGAGTTGATCGCGTATGCCCTCCAGGTGGGCGCGGTCACCCTGGTGACCTTCCTGATGATTGTTCTCGTGGTTTTGACGATCACCCGCCGTATCACCGCGCCACTGGCCAACCTGGCACAACTGGCAGAGGACATCTCCGCCGGCAAACTGGACAAGACCTTTCGCGCCAAGGGAACCGGGGAAGTTCACCAGATTGCCTCCATGCTTAATCTGGTGTTGTCCGAATTGAGTTCACACAAGGCAAAGATGGATGTGGAAAGCCATCTGCTGAGCATGAAGGTGGATGAGCGCACCGAGCAGTTGTCCAGACGCAACAAGGAGCTCAACAAGGCGGTCAAGCAGGTCACCCATGCCAAGGACAGGCTGCGCCAGCTGGCCTATTACGACAGCCTGACTTCCCTGCCCAACCGCCAGTTGTTTACTGAACAGCTGGAGTTGCTGCTGAAAATTTCCAAGCGCAACGAGTCCGTCGTCGCCCTGTTGTTTCTGGATCTGGATAATTTCAAACGCATCAATGACTCCCTGGGCCATAACGCCGGTGACATGTTGTTGCGGGAAGTAGCGGCGCGGCTATCCAGCTGCATTCGGGAAAGTGACCTGATTTCCCAGTACTTCGATGCCGAGTCCAAGATCGGCGTATCACGCCTGGGCGGTGATGAATTCACGGTGGTGCTGAACAAGGTCGAGGAGCCCAAGATTGCAGGTGTGGTGGCAGAGCGCCTGCTGGAATCCCTGCAGATCCCGATGCTGATCGAGGGCCACGAGATTGTGATTACGCCCAGTATCGGCATCGCGCTTGCCCCACAGGATGCCAGCACGGTGGAAGACCTGTTAAAACGGGCCGATACGGCGATGTATCACGCCAAAACCACCGGCAAGAACAGCTACCGCTTCTATTCCAGTGCCATGAAGGGCGCCGGCGTGGGGCGCCTGAAACTGGAATCAGATCTGCGTCGGGCGGTGGAACGGGAAGAGATGGTCATGTACTACCAGCCGCAAGTAAATATTGAAACCGGTGAACTCAGCGGCGCCGAGGCCCTGATTCGTTGGAATCATCCCAAACACGGGCTGGTACCGCCGGTGCGCTTCATCCCGCTGGCGGAGGAGATGGGACTGATTGTAAAGCTCGGCGCGTGGACGCTGATCGAGGCCTGCCGCCAGTGCAAAGCCTTCCAAGAGCTGGGCCTGAAGCTACCCAAGATTGCGGTCAATGTCTCCAGCCTGCAGTTCAATGCGGCCTTCATTGAGTTGGTCAAGCAGGTCTTGATCGAAACCGGGCTGGAACCGCATCTGCTGGAACTGGAACTCACCGAGGGCGTCATCATGAGCAACGCCAAGGCCTCGGTGCGGGCCCTGCACGAGCTCAAGGCGCTGGGTGTCAGTCTGTCGGTGGATGACTTTGGCACCGGCTACTCATCCCTGAGCTATCTCAGCCGTTTTCCCCTGGACGAACTGAAAATCGATCGCAGCTTTGTGATTAATTACGACAAGAGCGACAACAACGCCAGCCTGGTGGGTGCCATCATTGCCATGGGAAAATGTCTTAACTTGCGCATGGTGGCCGAAGGTGTGGACGACGAGGACCAGTTCAGATTCTTGCACAAACAGGGTATCCAGGTTATCCAGGGCTACCTCTTCGCCCAGCCCATGCCGGCCGAGGAATTTGCCAAGTTGCTTACCGAAGCGCCCTACCGCAAGCAGATCAACGAGATGCTCGCGCGCTGACGCCCTATGTTTCCCCGTCTGCTCGCAGCCCTGGCCATTGCTTCCAGCTTGCTGCTCAGCTACGCCTACCTGGGCGCCACCGGCTATCTGGGAGAACCACAGGCCCGCGGCGCCCTGCACGGACAACCCTTGCCGGGGGAGCTTGTCAGAAGCGCCAGTCGTGCCCGGGCCGAAGCCGCGCGGGGAATCGGTGCGGTGCCCGGCAAACAGATCCTGTTCGGGGATTTGCACGTCCACACCACCTGGTCCAATGATGCCTACCTGGCCAGCCTGCCCTTATCCGGTGGCGAGGGCTCACACCCGCCCGCCGATGCCTGTGATTATGCCCGCTACTGCTCCACGCTGGATTTCTGGTCTATCAACGACCACGCGGTCTCGCTCAACCAGCGGCGCTGGCGGGAAATCAAGGACAGCATCCGCCAGTGCAACGCTGTCAGTCCCGCGACCAACCCGGATGTGGTGGCCTTTCTCGGCTACGAGTGGACCCAGGCCAACCCGCTGGACGCCAATAGTCACTACGGCCACAAAAATGTGATTTTCCGCCACACCGACGAAGCGCAGGTCGCACAGCGCCCCATCTATGCGGAGACCGACCTGGGCCCCGCCGCATTCAACCCGCCGCTGCTGAACCGCATGTTCCTGCCCTTGCAAAAATGGGCTGACCGCCAGATCTACCAGGACTGGAACCTGTACATGGCGGAAATGGAGGCAGAGCCAGCCTGTCCTAAAAATATCAGTAGCGCCGATCTCCCGGCTAACTGCAAGGAAGGTGCCCGCACCCCCGCCGAGTTATTCAAAAAGCTGGACCAAGCGGGCCACGACAGCATCGTCATTCCCCACGGTAATACCTGGGGTCTGTACACTCCGCCCAATATTACCTGGGACAAGCAACTCGTGGGCGACACCCAGAACGAACGCTACCAAT
This sequence comes from Gammaproteobacteria bacterium, assembly GCA_027295405.1. GTDB lineage: Bacteria > Pseudomonadota > Gammaproteobacteria > Pseudomonadales > Halieaceae > JAPUKZ01. The sequence continues at coordinate 13,800 of JAPUKZ010000117.1, read as the reverse complement.
ACCTGGTAGAAGTATTTTCCGGTCACGGCAATTCCGAGGAGTACCGCGAGTGGAATGACCGCGCCTGGGACGCCTCCGGCAAGTTAATCTGTCCCGATCCGCGGCCGGACTATCTGCCCACTTGCGTGCAGGCTGGCCGCATCATCCGCCAGCGTTGCCTGGATGCGGGAGAAGATAGCGGCGAGTGCGACAAGCGTGAGCAATTAGCCCGTCAGTACGCGGTGCAGTCCCTGTTTCCACTGGCGACGGTACCCGGCTCCGAACCAAATGATTGGCTGGATGCCGGCCAGTGCAAGGATTGCTACCTGCCGGCCTATACTTACCGTCCCGGCGGTTCCAGTCAGTACGCCCTGGCGCTGGGCAATTTTGACGACCCGGGAAAAATTCGCCGCTTCCGGTTTGGTTTCATGGCGTCCAGCGACAATCACACCGCGCGCCCGGGCACCGGTTACAAGGAGCGGGATCGCATGCACAATGTCGAGGGATTCGCCATCGCCGACCCCGCCATCCGCAACTTCATACTGCGAAAATCGCCTGGCCCCATGGCCTTTGCCGTACCGGTTACCGACACCCTGGCCATCGACCAGAGCCTGATGATGAGTCATGTGGAGCGCGGCTCATCCTTCTTCCTCACCGGGGGCCTGGTCGCGGTACACGCTGCGACCCGCAGCCGCGAATCCATTTGGGGCGCCCTGCAACGCAAAGAGACCTACGGCACCAGTGGTGATCGCATCCTGTTGTGGTTCGACCTGCTCAACCCGAAACCAGACAGCAGCGCGATCGCCCCCATGGGCAGCGAATTGGCTCTCGCCCACACGCCAAGATTCCGGGTACGAGCAATCGGTGCCTTCCGCCAGCAGCCGGGTTGCCCGGATTACTCGGTGGCGGCACTGGGAGAGGAGCGCCTGCAACACTTGTGTTATGGTGAGTGCTACAACCCTGGTGACGAGCGCAAATTGATTACCCGCATCGAGGTCATTCGTATCCGCCCACAAATGCACCCGAATGAAAATATCGCCGACCTGATCGAAGACAGTTGGCTCACCCACACCTGTCCGGCTGACCAGAGTGGCTGCAGTTTCGAATTCGAGGACCCGGACTTCCTCCGCGACGGCCGCGAAACCGTGTACTACGCACGTGCCATCGAGGAAACCAGCGAGGCAGTAAACGCCGCCCTGATGCGCTGTGTCTACGACGACCAGGGCCAGTGCACCCGCGCCAATATCTGTGCCGCCTCCCCTATGTTCACCGACCCCGAAGAAGACTGCCTGGCCCCCACCGAAGAACGTGCTTGGTCCTCCCCCATATTTATCAACAATATCGACAGGGGGCCGGGGCCACTATGAATTTTGTGGATAACTTTTCGTGAGTGAGGACAAACCGGGGTCGTTGCTGGAGCAACTCACCAGGCTGGGTGGACAGGTGGCCGGACAGACCCTGGACGCGGCCAAGACCACTGCCAGCCTGACCGCCATGTTTGGCGAAAGCTGGCTCAAGTCCACCCTACTGAAGACCCTGGAGCCGGAACGACTGGAAGCCATGGCTGAGGCCGGTCGATTCTTGCGCGATGCCCGGGAAACCGCGGGGCTGAGCCTGAAAGAGCTGACCGATTCACTGGAGCTCAGTGACGACAGCCTGCTGGACGCGGTTGAAAGTGGCCAGCGCATCATGCCCGTCGAGATCATCTTCCGCAGCGCCTCGCTGATTGCACGTCACGACCCCATCCCCTTCCTGATCAAGTTCATGCGCACCTACAACCCCGGTTGGGGCGCGACCCTGGAGAATTGGGGCATGATGGCCTTGCCCGTGCAGTTTGAACGGGAACGGCGCTGGATCAATATCTACCGCCAGCACGATGTGTTGCGAGAACTGGACGACGATGAGTACGACCGCCTCATCAGTTATGTCAACAGCGCCACCAATCTGGTGCTGGATGTGATGCAGAATGAAAAATCCGCCAACACCCCGGCACCGGCACCACAACCAGAGCATGCCGGCAACGGCAAGAAAACCCGGGTCACGGTGGAGGCGGTAACCGGCAGCAAGCCCAGGGCCAGGAGAAAAACCCGCCGCAAAACCCCGGCCAGAAAGACAGGTCCAAAACCGGAAAACTAATTTCGCCGGGAGCTGTCCAAGCCCCATGCGCTCGACAACCCTGACCCTGTTGCTACTGGTGTTACCAGGTATTCTCCCCGCCTCAGCCGCGGAATACACACTCAATCACGGCACCCAGGCGATCGTGGTGAACACCCACTTCCTGTTCAGCGACGAGCGCGACCAGTTGATTCTGGGCTGGATTGAAACTGTCACCGGCACCCTGGCTTCGGTATACGGTCGCTGGCCACGGGATGAGTTGCGGGTGGAAGTGTCACCTATTGGCCTGCATACCGAGGACCCGGTCCCCTGGGCCAAGGTCCAGCGTGGCCACCCGGATACCGTCTCCTTCTATATCGACGCCCTGGCCAGCCGGGACAAGCTGATTAACAACTGGACTGCTTATCACGAATTCAGCCACCTGCTCATACCCTACCGCGGTTGGGGCGACGTATGGTTCAGCGAAGGCCTGGCCAGCTACTACCAGAACCTGTTGCAGGCACGCCAGGGTGTCTTCAGCCAGGAGGAAATGTGGGAGCGGTTGCACGCGGGCTTCATGCGCGGCCGCAATCGCAACAAACGCCCGCTGCTGAGCCTGGCGGAATTGAGCCCGCAGATGCACGACACCGGCAGCTACATGCGCGTGTACTGGAGCGGGGCCTGGTACTTCCTGCGCGCTGATGTGGAGCTGCGGCGCCGCAGCAACAACCGCCAGAGCCTGGACACCGCGCTGGAGCAACTCAATCGCTGCTGCGCGGAACAACGGCTGTCCGCCCGTGACATCGCCCTGCGGCTGGATGAAGTGAACGAGCAAGAACTGTTTTTGCCGCTGTTCGTGGAAGTGTCCAACAGTTACGCCGTACCAGAATTTGAAACCCTGTTCAAACAACTGGGGATAGACATTGTGGGCAATGGGGTGCGCCTGAGGAATTCGGCGGAACAGCTGGCAATTCGCGACGGGATTGGCCGACAAATGTAAGCGGGGGCGTTATACTTGATCTGTTATGGTCAAAAAACTGCCCACCAAAGCCGAGCAAAGCGCGCAAATGGCGCGTGAAATGCGCAGCTTTCTGAAACAGGGCGGCAAGGTGGACCACGTGCCCCGGGGTACCAGCGGCAAGGAACCGGGCGACCCGCCAACCTACCTGGCCAGGCGCCTGTTTGCAGAACCACGGGAATCACGCACCTTTGTGCCCGAGGTGGTAGCCGCGATCGAAGCACGGCGGCTGGAAAACCTGAAGCGCACCCCCAAACGGAAGCCCGCCCGCCCACCCAAACCCCGGCGCAAAATCATTTACGATGATTTCGGCGAACCCTTGCGCCGGGTCTGGGTGGACGATTAGGCTTACCTCCTGCGGCGACGGATGGTGCCCAGGCCAGCGGCCAGTGCCATGAAACCCGCACCTTTCCCGCCTCGTCTGGTCCCGCCGTGCCGGGAATCAGCCCGGCGCCCAGATTCATGACCAGATCGGTGGCATCGGCGTATACCGGCACCTTGAGATCGAGATCGGGAATGGACAACACCGCCTCCACCCGGTCGGGGGCGAGGCCTCTGCTGACTTCAAAGGCTTCTATCCGCTCGTCCGACCACAAGCTCTGGTCCGGCGCACCGCTGGCAGAGGCCAGCCTGCACCTGCAAACCGGCGCGGGCGAATGGCTCACCGGCATCGATGCACTGATACAAGCCTGGTCACACACGGCCTGGGGCTGGCTGTTTTCCACCCTGCGCTGGCCCTTGCTACAGCCACTGGCAAGAACCAGCTACCAATGGTACAGCCAGCGCCGCTACCAGCGCCTGTACGGCTGCCCAGAGTGCACTGATCCGGAAGAAGATCGCTAAGTGCCTACCGCCGATTAAAAGCGGGAACAGCCTAGGAGTAAAGCGCCGGCAGGGCCTCACGCAGGGTTTCGTAACGGAATTCGAAACCGGCTTCCTGCAAACGACGCGGTACCACCCGCTGCCCGTTCAGCAACAACTCCAGCGCCATTTCGCCCAGGGCCAGGCGCATCACAAAGCCAGGTACGGACAGCTTCAGGAACACCTGCTGCCGCAATGACAACTCATCACACAAGCCGCGGTTGGTCACCGGTTCCGGAGCGGTGATATTGTAGGACCCGCTGCGGCTCTCATCCGCGAGCAAAAACTCCATCGCCGCTGTCACATCGTCCCGGTGCACCCAGCTCAACCACTGCTTGCCACTGCCCAGCCAGGTGCCCACCCCGAAAGCCACGGTGCGCCGCAATTGCTCCATGGCACCACCTTCGCTGGCCAGCACCACACCCAGGCGCAGGATACACAGGCGGATACCCAGGGGTTCAAACCGGTGCGCCTCGGTTTCCCAGGCCTGGCACAAGCGGTGGGCGAAACCATCCTCCTGCCCGGCATCCTCCGCCAGGCGGTCGTCACCCTGGTGCCCGTAAATGCCGATCGCAGAGGCGCTCAACACCACCCGCGGTTTGTGCCGCAGTCGTGCCGCAAGTGCGACCAGGGCGCGGGTGGTGTCGATCCGGCTCGCCACCAGTTGCGCCTTGCGGGCTTCGTTCCAACGACCCGCCACCATGGACTCACCCGCCAGATTGATGAAGGCATCAAATTGCGTATCCTCGGGAATATCTTCCAGCCGGTTCAGGTAGCTGATGAACTCGGTGTCAAAATGGGAGGTACTGCGGGTGTAGACGCTGATTGAGGTATCCTGCTGACACAGTCGCTCAATCAATGCCCCGCCGATAAAACCGGTTCCACCCGTAATTAACACCCTCATACCAGAAATCTAGTACGACTGGCGAGACTTGCAAGCAAGGTTTTTAGCCACAGCCCGCGGGAACCTCTGCCAGCAAGGCGCAGCTGACGGGAAAGTCGAGCAGAAAATCCCTGACTCGCTCCCGCGGTAACGGATCTGCAATTGCCTCTATCATTGCCAGTGCGGTGTCCCGGCTGACGCCCTGGTTGCGCAGGGCAATCTGTAATTGGCTGAAATCCGCATCCAGCACCAGGTACTTGCCTGAGCCCTGGCCGTTGGACCAGGCCTGCCAGGTGAGGAGCCCATCCCCGTCGGGGTCACCCCGGAGCCATCGGCCTGGTAGTGCCCCCACTCGAAGCTGTACACATACACCGGCGGCTGGTCACTATGTTCAACCAGCGCCCGGGCCAGACCATCGGCGCTCTCCACCGGCTCACTCCAGCCCGGGTGATCCTGCGGTGCGCGAAACCGCAGTACAACCGCCCAACAGCAAGGCAAACACCAGAAAAAAGCTTGAAAATCGCATTAATCACACCTCAGGAAGGGCACCTAAGGTATTGTTTTAAAAACAAATTGTCCAGCTAGAATCCACTTTAAGCCCGGCGGGTCTACCCCCTTGTACCGCTTTCGCCCGCAGCCACTGTTCCCACACCCCACACTCGTGTAACTTATCCACAAATTCCCAAGTGGCCCCGGCCCCTTTTGCCACCGACCCCTTTTACCAGGAAGCACTGACCATGAGCGATGCGATTACCCCTTTTAAAGTTGACATACCCCAGGCTGAGCTGGATGAGCTGAAAGCGCGGCTGGCCAATGTGCGCTGGCCGGAAAAGGAGGCGGTGGAGGACTGGAGCCAGGGTGTGCCGCTGGCCTACGCTCAGGAACTGGCGGCCTACTGGCGGGATGAATACGACTGGCGTCGCTGGGAAACCCGCATGAACAGCTGGGAGCAATTCACCACCGAAATCGATGGCATCGATATCCATTTCCTGCACGTAAAAAGCCCCCACGCGGAGGCCCTGCCCCTGGTCATGACCCATGGCTGGCCCGGCTCCATCGTTGAGTTCCACAAAATCATCGACCCGCTGGTGAATCCCACGGAATATGGCGGCAAAGCCGAGGATGCCTTTCACCTGGTGTGCCCGTCCCTGCCGGGTTACGGCTTTTCCGGCAAACCCACAACAAGCGGTACCAGTGTGGACAAGATCGGCGTCATGTGGGGGCAACTGATGGCGCGCCTCGGCTACGACCGCTACGTGGCCCAGGGCGGTGATTGGGGTTCTATCGTCACCCAGGCCATTGGCCAGACCCAGACCGAACACTGCGCCGGCATTCACATCACCATGCCCATTGCGCTCCCCGATGAGGAGGGTATGCAGGACATGACCGAATGGGAGCAGGCCGCCCTGGAGAGTATGGGCAACTACGACAAACACGACTCCGGCTACTCCAAGCAGCAGGGTACCCGCCCCCAGACCCTGGGCTACGGCCTGGCTGACTCCCCGGTGGGGCAAATGGCCTGGATTGTGGAAAAGTTCTGGAGCTGGATGGATTGCGGCGAGGGTGAGCAACAGCACCCCGAGAACGTCCTCAGCAAGGATGAGCTGCTGGACAATGTGATGATGTACTGGCTTACCAATTCCGCCGCCTCCTCCGGGCGCCTGTACTGGGAGAGTTTCAGCAAGGTTAACATGGACCCCATCCACATGCCGGTGGGCTGTTCCATTTTTCCCAAGGAACTTTTCCGCGCCAGCCAGCGCTGGGCGGCCAAGCGTTTTACCAACATCATCTACTGGAACGACATGGACAGCGGCGGACACTTTGCCGCCTTTGAGAAACCCGAGGTGTTTGTCGGGGAAGTGCGCAACTGCTTCCGGACCCTGCGCTGATGGAAGGCCCGATATTCAATCCCTTCGATTCCGAGGAGATTACCCCCGCCTTTTCCGAGCACTGGGCAGCCAAGCGCCGGGTAGCCCAGGCCCTGCGCGAGCTGACCGAGGTGCTGGTGACCTCGACCCCGAGCATTGAAGCCTTGAACGACATCGCCGAGCGTCTGGAGCTGCAGGCCAGCCAGTTTGCGAAAACGCCGCGCCGCTATGGGCTGAGGAAGTTCGTTGAAGACGGCAATCACGGCGGCCACGGCGAGGTGAATCATGAACTCAACGCCGTGGGCGGCTGGAGCAATCCACTCTCCCCCGGCCTGAATATGTGGTTTGCAAACGGGGTCGCTCTGGGCACGGTCAGCTGCGGCTACGCCTACGAAGGCCCGCCCAACCATATCCACGGCGGCTATGTAGCAGCGATCTTTGACCAGTTTATGGGCATGGCCCAGATGATGGGCAAGTCTCCGGGCATGACCGGCACCCTCAGGGTCCGCTACCTGCGCCCCACCCCGCTCAACACGGAACTGCAACTGCGGGCCGAGTTGGACAAGGTAGACGGCCGCAAGACTTTTATGCAAGGCACCATGCACGCCGGCGAGTTACTCACCGCGACCTGCGAAGCGCTGTTCGTTCGCCCCAACAGCGGCATGCAAAACCTGCGCTGAAGGTGCGGGAAGCTACTCCGGCTCGGGTTTGCGATCGTAGATGCGCCGGATATTGATCGGCGCGACAAAGGTAGCCGGCTCCAGCTGCAATTGCACCTGTAACTGGCTGCCGCCGTTGATCAGGGTGTAGGTCTCGAAGATGTAACCCGAGTCCATGGGCTTTGACTCCACGTAGAGAACCTCCCCTTCCCAGCCGGCAAAACTGTAATCCGTACGATTGGCCAGAGTCTTGGTACTGATCACCTGGCGGCGGCCGTCGGAGTAAAACACCCGCTCAAAGCCCTGCTCATAGCCCAGCCGGAACTCCGGCTGCTGGTAGTGAAAATGCAGTTCCTCATCGTAGGACAGGTGATCGTAGAGTTTTTGCGTGGGCGGCCCGCCGCGATAGCGGCCCTTGGTTTTCTTGCCTCGGGGCACCTTGCCGCCGCCTCTTTTTATAGCCCGCTCTACTTGCTTGTCGGGATCATCGCTGAGTTCCTCGTTGATCACCCAACTGCCATTGAAGGCGGCGACGCCATCGGCGCTCGCCGCTATGGCAACCACTGCCAGCGACAGCGCAAAAAAACCCTGTAGCAACAACTTCAAACTCATTTCTCCTGTGAAAAAACCAACTCGGCCAGGCCATCAAAATGCTTCACCACGAGATCCGCCTGATCCGCATAGGATAAACCGCGGCCGCCGTCATACCAACAGGCCAGCATACCGGCATTGTGCGCGGCCTGCAGATCGAACACGTAGTCACCCACATAAACCAGCTGCGCTGGGCTCAGGTTCCAACGCCGGGAAATTTCAAGTAATCCACCGGGGTGCGGTTTCGCGGGGGCGTCCTCCCGTGCCACCAGCTCATCACAGGGAATGCCCAGAGTATCCAGCATCAGCTGCGCCGCCACGCGATTATTGCGGGTAACGATGCCGATGGGAAGTGCCGCCTCTACCAGGCGTTGCAACAGTTGCTGCGCCCCCGGCGTCCAGCTGGCCGTCTGTGCACCCGCCATTTCATGGCGCAGGATGATCGCCTCCGCCGCAGATTTTTCCGCAGGATTGCTGAGACACGCCAGGTGTTCCAGCAGACCTTCCCCCTCCGGAAACCCGGTCTCGCGACGGATAGCGGCAAAGTCCAGTCCGGAATCCACCAGCGTGCCATCCAGGTCAAAGATCAGACCGTGAACATGCGCCAGCATCAGGACTCCTGCGCCTGCACCGGGTCATCCGGCCAGGGGTGCCTGGGGTCCAGAACCTGGCCAATGGGGAGATCAGTTTTCACCGCGGAAATTCGAAGTCCTTATTCTCGACACTGAATCCCTCTGACATCCAGGCTTCCACTCCACCGCGCATCGGGAACACCCGCTCGATCCCTTTTCTCTTCAACTGGAGCGCCACACGGGCGCTCGATGCTTCGTTGGGTCAGCTGCAGTAGAGCACGATATCCCTGTCGCGAGGGATGAAATCATGATGTTCGTCAATATGCTCCATGGGTACCCGCACCGCACCGGGTACGCTATAGGGAAAGGCATTGAAGTCGAGGCGATGGCGCAGGTCAATTAAATACACCGGTTCCCCCGCCTGCAGTTTCTCGTGAACTTCCCCCGGCTCTAGCGTGCGCATTCTCAAAGAGCGTACAAACGCCCGTCGCTGCAACCACTTGATAATGGCGAACAACACCAGGGCGCCAACCAGGATGCCTGCAGCCAGGCCACCCAGTTCCACAAAGCGCACTGCAATTTCAGTTAGCTGGCTACTGAATAGAAACCCCAACCACGCCACAACGGCTGCCCATAGCGCCGCACCCGCCGTGTCCAGGGTGAGAAAGCGCAGCACTGGCATCCCGGTTAAGCCCGCCATCGGCGGTGCAATCGTTTGCAAACCCGGAACAAACTTGGCGACCAGCAGCGCATAGGACCCCAACTGTTCGAAGGAGCGCTCGGTTCGCTGCACGCAGTAGTCTGGCTCCAGGGAAATATTGCAGATGGTCGTCAGCACCTTGCCACCCCGCGTCCGACCCAGGTAATACCAGACAAAATCGGCGGGCACGCAGGCCAGCACAGCCACCAGGATCACCCCCGGCAAATTCATCTCACCGCTGCCGGCCAGCGCACCCGCGGCCAAAATACCGGGCAGAGAGGGCAGGGGCAGCCCCGCTTGATCCAGGAAGATCAGCAGGAACAACAGGATGTAGCCGTACTCAATCAGGAACTGCATGCCGTGCGCCTCCAGCCAGTGACCAATACACCTTGGGTTACCCCTGGCCCATAATAACAGGACCAAATCGTGGCCACAGCATGCCGATCAGGGTGACGGCGATACTTTTACTCGTTGCCGCCAACGCCAGCCCTTTAGCTTGTGCTACTCGAACAGGGTAAGGTGTGGCGCATTCACAAGGAGCACCCCATGACCCGCACCCTGCTGTTTTTCATTTGCCTGCTGTGTCACCTGAGCCCGACCCTGGCGCAACAGGATGAACTGCCGGGATTTGGCGATGGCAATGTGACATCCCTTTCCCAGGAGTACTACCTGGGCCGGGCCTGGTTGCTGTCGTTCCGCCGCCAGACGCCGATTATTTCCGACCCGCTGATCGAGGGTTACATTGAAACCCTGGTTTACAAGCTGGCGGAAACCAGCCAGCTCAAGGACCGGCGCCTGGATATTGTGGTGGTCAACAACAAGAGCATCAACGCCTTCGCGGTACCCGGTGGGGTGGTGGGCGTACACAACGGCCTGATCATGAAAGCGGAAACCGAGGCGCAACTGGCCTCGGTACTGGCCCACGAATTGGCGCACTTGAGCCAGCGCCATTTTTCCCGGGGTGTGGCCTCACAGCAGGCCACCTCCAAGGTGGGCATGGCCGGGCTGCTCGCCGGGCTGGTGATGGTCGCCGCGGGTTCCGGCGAGGCCGGCATGGCCACGATCATGGGCACCCAGGCCGCATCCATGCAAAACCAGTTGCGCTACAGCCGCCTGCACGAGCAGGAGGCGGACCGCCTTGGCATCCAGAACCTGGCCGCCGCGGGTCTGGACCCCAGCGGTGCCGCGGGCATGTTCAAGGTGATGCAGCAGGATGGGCGCAGATATGGCTCCCGCCCACCCGAGTTCCTGCTCACCCACCCGGTGACCGAATCGCGGATTGCCGATGGCCGCAACCGGGCCCGCACCTATCCCTCGAAAATGTATGAGGACAACCCGGAGTTCCAGTTGATGCGGCAGCGGGTGGAACTGAGTTTTATCGAAGATAGCGCAGCAGCCGTTGCCCGGTTCCGGCGCAAGCGCGCCGCCGGCGGCAAACACGCCGAGGCGGCCCAGTACGGCCTGGTGCTGGCGCTGACCAGCAACGGCGAGTACGACGAGGCCAGGATACTGCTGAAACCCCTGCGGGAATTCTCCCCCACCAATATGACCTACGCCCTCGCAGAAGTGGATATAGACATTGAGGAAGGCGAGCTGGACGCGGCCATCGAACGCCTGCAACGAGGCCTGAAGCTGGTACCCAACAACCACCCCATCACCATGGCGCTGGCCAAAGCTTACTATGAGTTAAAGCGCTTTCACGACGCGGATGTGCTATTGACCAAACACTCCCGCAACAAGCCCAAGGATCCCAATCTCTGGTACGTACTGGCGGAGGTTCAAGGCCTGGCCGGCAACACCCTGGGCCTGCACCGCTCACGGGCGGAGTATTTTGCCTACACCGGCTCTCTGCAACAGGCCATGCAACAACTGAATTACGCCCTGCCCCTGGCCACGGATGAGATCACCAAGGAACGCATCAATAACCGCAGCAACTTCTTCCGCCAGGTGGCCGCGGCGCTGGGGCAGTTATAACTACTGCACCGGCACCACGTAATAACCCCCCAGCAGGATAAACATCTCATCTTCAGTAGTGAACCCGCCGCTTACCACACAGGCATCGCAGACACCGCCATCGCCACAGGCGCTGTCATCACTGCCGCAGGCCAGGCCCGGAGTGGCGCCACCGACACAGTAGGCAGCGTTGGGGCAGGTGGTGCCCACTGAGGTTGAACTGCGCTTGAGTAGATCGGGGAAATTCATCCCGTTGTCGTAGGTCAGGCAGAATTTAATGGTGCGCTCGGAAAGTTCTGCAGAGTCGTATTCCAGCGGCGGATCATACTCCAGGTACAAGGGGTCGTTGTAGATGCGGCTGACATAGTCCGGGGGGGTAGCGTTGGGTTGGCATTTGCTCGTGACCTGACAGTTCGGGTCTTGCGGCGGCAGCCAGGTTTGCCACAGGACACCGCGCTTGTGCGCATGTGAACTCAATTTAGTCAAGCGGGCACCGCGTGGCAGAAGATAGGTGGAGCAATAAGTGCGTTCCTCATAGGGCGGCACCTGGGCGATAAAAATATCCTTGGCATCAAAAATTTCGCGGTTGCGGTACACACGCTGCTCCTCGGCAGCAAACATGAAGCTGTTGTACTGGTCCACGGTGGTGTCTTCGGGACTCAGGTTGAAAGCGTGGGAGTTCCATATGATCACACCCCTGGCGGGCAGGACCGAGTACACGCCGTCCGCCAGATTGTTCCTCGAAACCGGGGACTGGGCGCCGCCCATGCCGACACGTCTCTGGCGTTGGTCCGGCGCGCCCATGCCGGTACAGGCGATGGATCTGCGCGCTTCGGTGCCGCACACAGTGAGCCGACCGCCGCAGTCCGCACCACCGTGTTCCACCGGCACACCGATTTTGGTGGGGTCACAAGAGGTCCCGGCATGGGGACCATTCAAGCACTGCCACTCACCCCAGGCCGGGTCCAGTGGCGACGTGGAACCCACATAGGTAGTGATTATACTGTGATGTGACTGAGGGTCCTGGGTGAGCGTGGAGACATTGTGAGCGAAACACTCACCATCGTAGTCGGCATAAACCGAGCCTTCACAGGCTACCTTGGCCCACTCCGGCAGGTACTCGGGCGCCTGCGCCAGGTCGTAGTAGGTGGCAAAACACACCTCTTTTTCACTGTTGGCCACAACGGTCCAGGGGCCGCTGACAAACTGCACTCCTTCCCCCACCGCGGGCGCGTCCGGCGCTGGGATCTTGTTGGCGTTGGGTACGGTACCCACACTGCAACCAAGCAAGCTCGCCACGTTATCCACATCGCTAAATTCCGGCGCGCCGCCGCGAATCCACAGGCGCATGGCTTCCAGGTGATCCGCAGATATGGGAGCGGCACCCACCGGCATGGGGGTGCCACCCCCACTGGGCAGAGCCGTACCGTTCGTGCCCGCCTCCAGCTTCTGGTACAGGAAACTCAGAGCTTGTTCGCCGGGATACACCAGTTGCATGTCTTCCGCCAGGTTGGCACTGGCATTGACCCGGAACAAACTCTGGTAGGCCATCTCCGGGCGCAGGTCCAGCTCCCCGGTCGGCGTGGCACTACCGTGGCAGGCACTGTTGGTACAACCGTAGCCAGCAAAAATAATCGACTGGATGCGATCAAAACTGCCCTCGAAGGCGGTGCAATCGGCACTGCCCGGCAAGTCAAACAGGGTCGCGAGTTGCGCCACCGCCGCGGCTATCGATGCTTCGGTTTCATCCACGCCGTCCAGCAATGCCCTGGCAGCGTCGATCTCATCAGCACCGTAACTCGCATCGTTGTCTTGCACATGCTCGGTGAAGGCGTGGGCCACAGTGAGCTTGTTGGCAACGATCAGCGCGTCCAGGTTCTGCACCCCGTTGGTGATATCCAGGGCGATAGAGGCCAGGGTCAGTTCACCGGATTGCAACTTGCCCAGGTAAAAGTCCAGCCCGTCCGCATCCGCGCCGCGCCCAAACAGTTGCTGGTAGATGTTGTCGACCAGTGCCTCATCACTGAGCCCGCTGAAACGCTGGTTGTATTCGTCGGAGTTGCCAAAGGAATCAATGATGGCGCTGAAGTCGCCCGCGGATTGTTCCAGCTGTTCCGCCCAGAATGCTACGCCACCGGGATCACCGGGACGGCCGTAGTAGGCCACGTACATGGCCTCCACATCGGATTCGTAATCGTTGGCCGCACCGTGACCATAGGACAGCGGCGTCCACAGTGACAGCAGCGCGAACGGAGCAAGCGCAAACAGGGCGCGAAGCAAAGCAGACATTCCCTATGTACTCGGCTAATACTTTGACGGGGAAGTCTACTCTGTCCGCGCAGGCTTGGCCACTGGACCGGGTTGATGGGCCGGTTCAGCCCTGGGGTTTGATATTGGCATTCAAGCGAAACATATTACTCGGATCGTAACGCCGCTTGATATCCAGCAGGCGGGCGTAGTTGTCCTGATAGTTCTGGTTGACCAGTTGGGCGTTGTCATCGTGCGCCTCGTTCACATATAAGAGGCAGTCGCCCGTGGCGCATCGCTATCGCCGCTGCATCGGCGCTGACCACATCCAGCGCCCGCACATTGTCCAACGCCAGGCCGAAGCGACGTGCCAGT
>JAPUKZ010000116.1 GCA_027295405.1 Gammaproteobacteria bacterium | reverse complement strand
GCCATCCCCCACTACCAAAAAGCGATCTCCATCCGGCCCGACCTGGCCGTGGCCCATAGCAATCTGGGAACAGCGCTGAGAGTAACGGGACGGCTGGAAGAGGCCCTTGCCCACTACCGGCAGGCCGTTTCCCTGCGGCCTGGTTTCGCCACCGCGCACAACAATCTCGCCGCTCTGTATGAAAGGACCAATCAGCTCGCCCTGGCAGAGGAGAGCAACTCAAGAGCCCTGGCGATAAACCCTGATGACGCGGACAGCCACTTTGTCCAGGCACTCCTGTTGCGGCGCCGCGGCGACACAGGCGAGGCCATAGCGGTTCTTGAAGCACTGGACGGGGAAGCACTTTCGGAAAATTACCGTACCCGTCGCTACTTTGAACTCGGCAAACTGCTGGACGCTGAAGGTGAAAGCGAAAAGGCATTCAAGGCTTACAACCGGGGCAATCTCCTGCATTCACGCAGTGCTGCGGCGGCCATGGTAAACAAGGATCATTACCGGTCAAAAATCCACGCGATGCAATCTGCACTGAGTACCGAGTGGGTGAACTCCTGGTCACCGCATGCGGGTCAGTGCAATGAGGCTACGCCAATCTTCATAGTGGGGTTTCCGCGCTCCGGAACCACACTACTGGACCAGATCCTGGACAGTCATCCACGGATTCAGGTCATGGAGGAAAGGCCGGTATTCGCAAGTGTGGAGCGCGCGCTCCAGACCATGCCCGGGGGTTATCCAGGCGCACTGCAGGGACTGACGGAAACCGATATCACCAGCCTGCGCAAGCTTTACTTCGATGTGGTTGACCAGCGCTTTACGCGCAGCCCGGCGCATTTTTTCGTGGACAAGCGTCCCATAAATACCGAGTACGTACCCCTGATCCAGAGACTGTTCCCAGGTGCGCGCATCATATTCGCCTGTCGCCACCCCTGTGACGTGGTGCTGAGTAATTTTATGCAGTACTACAATCTTAACGATGCCATGGCTAATTTTTTCAGCCTTGAAGACACTGTACATCTGTATCGACAGGTGATGACGCTGTGGCTTGACTGTACCGAGTTGCTGGACCTGAATTTCCATGCCGTCAGGTATGAGTCCCTGGTATCAGATATTGATGCAGAGCTGCACAAGCTGTTCACGTTTCTGGAAGTTGACTGGGATGAGAGAGTTCTTGACTTTCACCGTCATGCCGGGGAGAAAGACATTATCAACACGCCCAGCTACGAACATGTAACCCAGCCGATTTATGCCAGGGCAACAGACCGCTGGCATAGATACCGCCGGCATTTCGAACCCTTCCTGCAGGATCTGGAGCCATTTATCCAGAGGCTCGGGTACGCGGAGCGCGCGTGACAAGCCGGCACTGAGTTGAGTGCCCCGCAATAAAATTCGTTCGATATCACGGAGGAGAGATTATGGGTCGGGTTAAAGGAAAAGTTGCAATAACCAAGGGTGCCGCCGTGCCCATGCGCGAGCCCAGTAGTATTTTCTGCCTGGTGTCGTATCTGGCCTCGGACCCGTCAGGTTTTGTGAACGAGGCGGAGATAGTGGTCGACAATGCGGCGGCGATCACCGCGCCGACGCCAACCGTCTGATTCCCCGGTTGTGCCCCACGATCAAAACATCAAGCGCCTGACGCGAGAAGAAATCAGGGAGGTTTTCGCACTTTACTCCGCGAGAAGGCTGGGTGAGGCGTTGGCCGCAGCCAATCGCCTGTTACAACAGCATCCCGGGGAAGCGGTACTGCTCAATATACTGGGCGCGATTCACGCCGGGCTGGGGCAAACCGAGGCAGCGATTACCAGCTATGAACAGGCGCTGCAGATTCGACCGGATGTTGCGGAAGCACATTTTCATCTTGGCAACTCGCTGCTGGAAAGCGGTCGAGTGGACGCAGCCCTGGCCAGCTTCGAGCAGGCACTGCTGCTCAATCCGAATTTTGTCGAAGCGCACGGCAAGCTCTGTCAGGGACTGGAGCGGGCCAGTCGCCTGGAGGACTTGGCGGAGGCACTGGGGCGAGCTAAAGCGCAGTGTCCCGGAAATCACCCCGCGCTTGCACTCAGAGAAGCCGAGCTCCTGAAACGGCGTGGCAAATACGCTGCTGCGCGAGCTCTGCTGGAAACAGCGGAGGAAGCGGCCGATGCTGAAACCCTGGAAGCCAGTAAGTATCTGTTGGGGGACCTTTGTGACCGCCTGGGCGATACCGCAGCGGCGTTCAGGTACGTGCAGCAAGGTAACCAGCTGTGTCAGAAAAGCTTCCCCGCACAACAGGTGGATCGTGCAGGGTATTTGCAACTGATAGATGATCTGGCTGCGAGATTCACGGCAGACTGGATCGCGCAATGGCAGGCTTGTGAAGTCGATGATGGCCAGGCCGACCCGGTATTTCTGGTTGGCTTCCCGCGCTCGGGAACCACCCTGCTGGACACAATATTACGTAGCCACCGGGCCATTGCGGTATTGGAAGAGAAACCCACCATCAGCGAGTTGGAAAACGCCTTGCGGCGGCTTCCCGGAGGCTACCCTGACGGCCTTGCCATGCTGGATTCCGAGCAGCTGTTGAAGCTTCGGCAGGTCTACTTCCGCGAGTTGAAAAACCACCTGGAGCCAGGTGATCGATCACTGCTGGTAGTCGACAAACAGCCCTTGAACCTGGTCCATGCCGGACTCATCCACCGCGTCTTCCCGCGGGCGCGCTTCCTGTTTGCTCAGCGCCACCCCTGCGATTGTGTTTTCAGCAGTTTCATGCGTGCGTTCAAGCCCAATGCTGGCATGGTGAATTTTCTGGAACTGGAAGACGCGGCGCGCTTTTACGAGCGTACCATGAGCCTGTGGAAACAGTATCTGGCAGAATTTCCTTTGTCGGTGCATACCGTGTGTTACGAGGAACTGGTTGAAGGATTTGAGGAAACCTTGGGTCCAACCCTGAAGTTTCTCGGCGTAGAGTGGGATGACGGAATCCACGACTACATCGAAACAGCTAAACGACGCGGCCAGATCACTACCCCTAGTTACAACCAGGTCACACAGCCTCTGTACACACACGCCAGTGGTCGTTGGAAACAGTACCGGGAATACCTGCAGCCCGTACTTCCGGTTCTGCTGCCCTGGGCCAAGCGTCTGGGTTACTCCGAAGAAGCATAGCGAGATTAGAAAAACAGGAGCTTTCCGCAAAACAACAAAGCGTCTGCTTATTCGTTATTGAGGTGTAAATAAGCTCCCTGGGCGCTGCTTGCAAAAATAGTCGTGCTGACTTCTGTTCGAGGTTTATTGCACGATGGCAGTGCGCCAGGGCACGCCTTGCACTTCCTCTGACCCAGGCTCAGCGAAGTTCAGTTAGGCAAAAAACGCTGCTGGCCAGTTTTAACTGGTTTGGCCAGGACATCGACGAAGATCGGGTCGCCGCCATTGTCGCCGGCGACCTATTCAGTCAATATTCGAAAGACCCCCGCCAGGATTATGATAACGAGGCGCGACTGGCAGATCGAGCGCAACTGCGGGAAACTCTGTTGAGTGAGCTGCAGGAGGCAGCGACATGGCTGGTGAATTGCGGCGGACCAATGCCGAATCAACTACTCCGACCGCTCGCAGGTGTCCCACCAGCCCTGACATCATCCTGATTGAGGGAAGCCATCAATCAAATATTTTGCCGGGATTCATGATCGAATTGGGGTCGAAAGCCTGCTTGATCTGTTTCATCAAGCTGATTTCCGCGCTGGAGCGTGAATAGGGCAGATAGTCCTTTTTCAGCAGGCCCACACCATGTTCCGCGGACACACTGCCCCGGTAGCGACTGACAATCTCGAATACCCCTTTGCTGACTTCCCCACAGCAGCGCTGAAATTCTGCTATCTCGAGATCATCGGGTTTGAGAATATTGAGGTGCACATTGCCGTCACCGATATGGCCATACCATATGATCTCAAAATCCGGATAGGCCGACGTCACCAGTGCTTCCACGTCGGCCAGAAAATCGGGAACCCGGGAAACAATCACCGAGAGGTCGTTCTTGTAGGGCGTCCAGCGGGAGATGGTTTCAGAAATGTCCTCCCGCAGGCGCCACAGGCTTTGCGCCTGCGCAACACTCTGGCTGATGACACCATCGCGTACCCAGCCCTGTTCAATGCAGTGTTCAAACAAGCTCATCGCCAGTTCGATTTCCTCACCGCTCACCTGTTCAAATTCGAGCAGGGCATAGTAGTTGCAGGCCTCGGCACAGGGGCGCTGTAAATTCTGGTGGGCAACCACTTTTTGCAAGGCCTGCTCGGAAAAAAACTCGAACGCGGTGAGGTCC
>JAPUKZ010000115.1 GCA_027295405.1 Gammaproteobacteria bacterium | reverse complement strand
TTGGGCTTGCGGATAATCTCAGATGTAAATCCACCGCGGGGCTGATGGGAACCTGGAGCAGCGTCAGCGGCGCCTGGCTCCAGAGGGTGGCAACTATACTTCCTGGAATCTGTCCAGCCACACCGTCGTAGCAAAGATAATCTGAGCTGTTGAAGGGCAAACACAATCCCAAAAAAGGTTCGACCCGGTTCCTATGTTCTACTACCGTGACCGCGATGCCGTCATTGAGTACAGCGGAGAGTGCTCACGCACTACCCACGGTGCCACGGAGTGCTTCGATGCCTGCCGCTACCTGGGACTGGTGACGAAGGACGGTATTGCGGCAGTGGCGGATCGCTTGTTACAGAAGACCAGCCAGTACCAGGCAAGCCCGGCATGGATTACACCCTGCAGATATTGCCGACGCGCGAGGAAGACACGAAGTATGAATTGCCGCAGTTGAAGTTATCGAAATGAGCGTGACACCGCAGCAATGACCATTAATGAAACGCTTCATTCAAAAACTGAATGAAATTGCGCTTGCCCTTGAACTGCTCGCGCACGCCCTGCAAGGTCTCGACAAATACCCGCTTGCTGGGTTCTGTTGTCGCCAGTTCCTGCGCTTCCAGCATCCAGTCCACGCCCCGGCGATAGGCGGCGTTCTTGCCACCCTGTACCTCGTGGGCCACCAGCCGCGCATACAGCGGAATCGCGGCTTCCGGTAAGTCGCGGCAGGCCCGGGCCAGTTTGGCGATCAAACCCACAGCCACCGGGTGTTGTTCGCACACTTCCAGCGCCAGTCCCAGGTTGTGCTCCGCCATGGTGATTTCAAGCAGGGCATCCGCGTAACGGGTGGAAAACTGGTTCTGTTCGGCAACGGCCAGCTTTTGTCGCAACCAGTGTTTGGCCTTGTCCCCATAGTCTTCCGTCGCCTTGCTCTTAGCGGCCAGGGTCAGTAACTGTGTATAGTCTTCCACCGCCAGCGAGCCCTGGAAAATGCGCCACTGCAATTCCAACGCCTGCTCCGGCTTACCCCGATGCACCAGCAATCGCTGTTCCCTACGCTCCAGCCGATATTCCTGGTTCCAAGGGTGCCGCTCGGGCCGGTGACGTTCTCGCGCATCAGAGAGATAACGCTCCACCTGTTCCCAGTCCCCCACTTCCAGACATAAATCACACAGCTCCAGAAAATGCCGCTCTTCTGTCGCGGTTTTCTGCAACAGCTGAATAATGGCCCGGGTATCACCCGCCTCCTCGGCTTGCTGGCGCAACAGGTGCTCCAGCCGTGAATAGGGGTAGCGTTGCTCCCAGCCCGCGCCAGGGCGCAGGGGTGGCAAGGCATCCCATTCTGCCTGAAGCGCGTTATAAACGAGCGCCATCCCCTCCTCCCCCAGTAACTCCCCGTAGGCGTGGGGAAACTCGGGGTACATATCCGTGTAGGGTCCCGCATCCAGCGCCTGCAGGTAGGCCACCAGTTTCGATTTGTCCCAATCCAGTCGCCAGAGTACCGCGTGGTGCAGGTTCTGCAGTTGCGCGACAACATCCAGCCGAAAACCTCCAGAGTCATCGATGCTTTCCAGCGCGCGCTGAATACGCAGCAGTGCATACTCCACCAGCTGCAGGCCGCTCCCCGCCTCCAGCTGCAATAGTTGCTGCTCCAGCAACTCTACCACCGGTCCCACCTGCTTGAAATAGTTGCGTACCTGGGCGTAGCGATACAGCTGCTTGTTGTAGGGAATGGCCGCCGTGATGCGCTTCTTGATCTGCTTCGCATCCATTTTGTTGAGGGCCACATCGGCCTTGATCGACCACTGCTGTCTTTGTTCCGGATCGTCGAGGATGAGTTCCAGCAACTGCTGTGACAATTCCTGCTTGCTGAACGTGTTGAGATGCGCCTCTATGCGCTGCTCGGCTGAGCCATCCTCCAGCTTCGCCTGGCGGGAATTGTCTTCCCGATACTGCAGCGCGGTCGCCACACAGTGCTTGCAGAAGTCGAAGCTTTCCGAGGCCGGACAGTCACAGTAGCCCTCAAGACGCTGCCGAGTGTGGGTGAGCGTTACCTGGTAGAGCTCGCTCCCGGACACCTGCGCGGTAATGGTATTGCCCTTCTTGCGCCAGTTTTCTACCCGCCCCTGCTCGAAGTAGCCCAGGCCGCGCTCGAAAGCGCCCTCTCCCGCCAGGGCGATGAGTTTCTCGTCGGTAATGTTACCAGCAGCACTCATAATGACAGTGTAGACCGTGTGTTGCGCAGTTTCCGCACACCCTGATTCAGCATACACAACGCCGGTTTCGACAGGAAGTTCCTCGATGCGGAACTGGCCCGGGTTGGTTACCGCAGACGCCCGAACTCAGATTGTTGCCGGGCGTGCCGCTGGGTCTGCTATTGATTGCGGTGCTGGTATTTCGCAAGCAGAGCGTATGGATAACGTGCCGGTGTGATTTATCCCCGAACCCATAGGGTGCGGTTGAGCTACGATTTCCAGTGAGTAGCTGAATCACCCTGCAAAATCGTCCGCGGTACTCTTCATCATCTCTTCGATAAACCAGTCGGGAAACTGGCCAACAAATTTGTTGACGTCCCAGTAGTCACTCCAGCGGTATACTTTGCCATCTTTCATTTCGTGCATGGTGGCAAAGGTGTGTGACGCTTTTTCGCCGGTCTTGAAGGTCCAGGTTTCGGTATGATCGAGAAACACCACATTCCCCTCGGCGGCCATGTGATGGGTGACCTGTTCCTGTTTTTTCAGATGGATAAATGCAATCAGTAACCGTTTGACGCAGTTTTCCGGGCCATGTGAACCCGGGTCATCGGTCGGCACGTCCTGGTAATGAATCTCCGGGTGCATGCAGCTCTTCAGCGTTTCCCAGTCCATTTCACCCAGGGCCCGCCACATTTTCTTGACGACTTCTTTGTTTGCTTCACTTGACCCGGTTATTGACATGCTTGTCTCCTGTTACACTCGCGCTGTGATTCGGCAATTATAGCCCGCCCTGCCACTGATCACTCAAGGGCACGGGTGTCGCCATTCCCTTATTGCAGTACGTGGATAAGCATGAGCTGACTCATCGTTATTGACACTAATGCATGGGTAAGCCGCCTGTTACCTGCCAACTCTGTCTCAGCACAAACTGTCGACAACACACGGGCACCAGGCCCCTACTCCATCGGAGACCAAGACATGGATCACAACCTACAACGCGCCAGGGACCTGTTACCCGCAATCGTCATTACGGTGTTAAGCATGATCCAGGCCCTGGCCCTGGAATTGTTCTGGAATCGGTTCCAGAGCAGCGAGTACCTCTGGCAGGGCGGATGGACAGCCGCGATCGACGGGCTGCAACTGACCGTAATGCTGCTGGGTATCCTGCAGATATGGCTGTTCTATATCAGCCTCATGCTACGCTTCAGCTGGCTGCCGTCGATGGCGGATACACTGGTGCCGTTCGGGATCGGCCTGCTCGAATTCAGCATGATTGATCTGATGGGGCCGGCAACCCTGGGGCCGTGGTTTATAGGTTTGGGCGCGTTATTTGGTATTTGCATCGGCGTCACTCACCTGGCCCACCGTCGAGCCAGGAGAGACCCCGCCAACGACTACTTTTTCAGCAAGGTTGCCCCGGCCGGCTGGAAGGATTACCTGGCCTCCATCGCGGTGGTGACGATCTTGCTGCTCTTTGGCGCCGCGCTCTGGCAAACGGGCAATCGCACCTGGCTTCCGTTAATCGCACTGTTGTTTGGGGTGCTTGCGCTCGCCTACCAGTTGTTGTTGACCAAACGCTACTGGATACACACGCCGGTGCAGGAAAAGCCTGGTACCCAAGACATCGCAGGGAATTCGACAGGTGAGTTCTGGCAAAGCCGCCATTCTCCAGCGCTGTGCCCGTTATACAGTCACTACCTGATTCCCAGGCGGATTGGCATTTCTTCCCGAACCCGAATTTTGCCTGTACTATCGTCGCCACACAGGTATCGCCGCGAGGAAAGGTTACGATCCAGCACGTCGAGCTGGCGTTTCACCTCCATCGTGTAGCGATTGATGGGGTATTCCAGTTTCTCCGGCGCGTAGGCATAGAAGTGGCCGAAGCCGCCGCCGAACTGTTCACCTTTACAACTGCAGGGGGTGGTCGCCAACAGGGAGTTCCTTCTCATGCGTGGCGCCTGCGATAGGACGATTGATATTGGAAAATTTGCCGCCGCTTTCCATGTCCCATTGCCAGACTCTGGGCGGTGTGTAGGTCGATGTATCGGTCATGATGGGTTCTCCTGGTATTTTGGAAAGGGTGGGTGTACGTGGGTCTCCAAACAGGGTGCCAGCCATTTATGGTTTTAGGCTAAAGCGACTGGCACATCAACGCCCGCCAGGAGTATTCTGGCGCTAGTGGAATCTGGAGATCGTTTCATGTTGCAACGCGAGGCAAAATTCGCTGTCGGGCAGGTGGTGCGCCACCGGCATTACCCCTTTCGGGGTGTCATTTTCGA
>JAPUKZ010000114.1 GCA_027295405.1 Gammaproteobacteria bacterium | reverse complement strand
TGACGACCAAAGCCCTTGACCTCGGTGGCGGTAATACCCTGCACACCGATTTCCGAGAGCGCTGCGCGCACGTCATCCATTTTGAAGGGTTTGATGATGGCGGTGATCATTTTCATTGGGTGGTTCTCCCTGACTTCATAGGACGCCCCATTATCGTGGCTTTGTCGAGAATGGCAAGTGCTGCTGTTCGGGCATTGTGGTACCGCTAGCAGGGGTCAGAGGGACCTTGATCCCTGCTAGCGGTACCACAGAACCAAAAATGGGGACCCGAAGGCCCCCAGCATATGCAACAATGCGCCCGCAATCTTATTTGGACGTGATGAACTCCGGATACGCCTCCATACCGCATTCGGACAGATCTATACCTTCGTACTCTTCCTCTTCGCCGACCCGGATTCCGACGATGGCCTTGAGCAGAGCCCAGGTCGCCAGACTAATCCCGAATACCCAACCGAAGATGGTCAGGGCACCAATGATCTGCCCGGTAAAAGAGGAGTCGCTGTTGGTAACCGGTACCAGCAACAGTCCCAGTAGACCGACCACACCGTGTACAGAAAGAGCACCCACCGGATCATCGATCTTGAGCTTGTCCAGCGTCAGGATGGAGAACACCACCAACACACCGCCGGCGGCGCCGAACAGGGTTGCCTGCAAGGCCGTCGGGGTTGAGGGCTCCGCGGTAATCGCCACCAGACCCGCCAGCGCACCGTTCAGGGCCATGGTCAGGTCGGCCTTGCCAAACTTCAGCTGCGCGGTCAGCAGGGCGGCCACCAGGCCACCGGCTGCGGCCGCATTGGTGTTCATGAATACCACAGCCACCGAATTGGCGCTCTCCACACTGGCCGTGGCCAGTACCGAGCCGCCGTTGAAACCGAACCAACCCAGCCACAGGATGAAGGTACCCAGAGTTGCCAGCGGCAGGTTGGCACCGGGAATCGCGTTGATGGAACCGTCAGCGTCGTATTTGCCCTTACGGGCACCCAGCAGCAGAACACCGGCCAGCGCCGCGGACGCCCCTGCCATATGCACAATACCGGAGCCGGCAAAGTCAGAGAATCCGAGGTCGCCCAGCGTATACAAGCCGAACACGGCATCGCTTCCCCAGGTCCAGCTACCCTCCATCGGGTAAATAAATCCGGTCATGACCACTGCAAAGGCCAGAAAAGCCCACAGTTTCATGCGTTCCGCGACGGCACCGGAGACGATGGACATTGCGGTGGCCACAAACACCACCTGGAAGTAGAAGTCGGCCGCGGGCGCATAAGTCGCTGCCTCTTCAGCGCCAGCCACACCGTCGCCGGTTATGCCCGACAGCAACAGGTCACCGCCGTACATGACCATGTAACCGCAGATCATATACATGATGCAGGACACCGCATACAGCGCGATGTTTTTGGTCAGGATTTCGGTGGTGTTCTTGGAGCGGACCAGGCCCGCCTCCAGCATGGCAAAACCGGCAGCCATCCACATCACCAGTGCGCCGCAGATCAGGAAATAGAACGTATCCAGCGCATACTGTAATTCAAAAATTTGGTTTTCCATTGAGTTGTCTCTCTTCTTTTTTAGATGGGCTAGATCGCTTCTTCGCCGGTCTCACCGGTGCGAATACGAATAACCTGCTCGAGGGCGGACACAAAGATCTTGCCGTCACCGATTTTGCCGGTATTGGCGGACTTGCTGATGGCTTCCAGGGTGGCATCCACCACACCATCCGCGACCGCGACCTCAATCTTCACCTTGGGCAGAAAATCCACCACATACTCTGCACCGCGGTACAACTCCGTGTGTCCTTTCTGGCGGCCAAAGCCCTTCACTTCAGTGACCGTGATGCCCTGCACCCCAACCTCGGACAGCGCTTCACGTACGTCGTCCAGCTTGAATGGCTTCACAATAGCCGTGATTAATTTCATAGTGTTCTCCTGGTACGAGAAGGGCGCCCGCTGTGGGGCGCCCTGCGATAAGGTGGATCAGCGCTTTAGAAGCTCTTGGCGATGGTGAAAACCGCGCGGTCGTCGTATATGTCCAGATCGTCCAGGGTGGTACCGACATAGGCCAGGCTGAGGTCCAGGCCGACGAAGCTCGCACCCAGGCCAATGGACCAGTCACCATAGCTGTCTTCACCGTCTTCCCAGAAGTCGTCTTCATCGGTATCGGTGTAACCCCCGTGCAGATCCAGGCTCAGGTTTTCGGTGAGCGAATAGGAGTATTCCGCGTGGGTGTACAGGTTCTTGGGACCGCCATCACCAAACTCATCGGAGTAGTTCAGGCCAACCGTGACTCCGTAAAACGTGAGTGAACCCTGAATTTCCAGGAAGTCGAGATCGCTATCACTCTGGTAACCGTAGTAGATGAAACCGATGTCATAACCCAGGTTGTCGCTAATATCACCACCGTAGCCACCGTACACATCGATCTCGGTGGAGCCGCCGTCGAGGCCGCCGCCAAAATTCACGTTGGAGGCCCAGGTGCCGATATACAGGCCACTGTCATGGGCGTAATCGAAGCCACCCTGAAGCGCGACATCTTCGTTGGTTTGTGAAACACCACGCCAGACATAGTCACTGGTTAGGCCAACGTTGGCGCTGATGGCGTTGATGCCGTCATCGGCACTGGCCGAAGCCGCACCAAGGGCAAGACCTGAAGCAATCGCGAGGGGCATTATTTTCTTGATAATCATATTCTTGTATCTCCTAATTGATTTTGAATCTGAGATTTTGTGAAACTAACCCTTGCTACGGGCGCATCGGGTGAGGGCGTCACAAAGTCTGCCCAACTTATTGCACAGCCCGTGCCAACTATTTATTTATTGTGGGTTTTCAGAGAGTTATCGCCAGAAGAACGGTTGAGTGCGGGGGGCTACCCACGCTAAACGCACTGTATTGGTGCGTCCAGCGCACCAACTCTGAGCGGCGCCCGTATCTGGTGCGCCGGCATATCCGGTACCCGGGCTGTGCCCCCATTCAGGAATCGGTTAGACTTGCCAGGTGGCTTTAAAACCCCCTCCAATCGGTGATTTCATGCAGCAGCTGGGCGGCTTGCTGGGCGAATCCGGACTCAAGGGCGAAGTGGATCGCACCCTGCGCGTCATGGTGCAATCGGCTCTGTCCAAACTGGATATGGTCAGCCGCGACGAATTCGACTCCCAGGCCGAAATCCTGGCCCGGACCCGCACCCGGGTCGAGCAACTGGAACAGGAACTGAACGCCCTGATTCAGCAATCGGAAGCAGACGGATAGCCCGCTATCGGCTAAACTGATCGGACAACAGGATGTTTACACCAGCTCAAGGACGGGCGGTTATGACTCTCTCCAACGTACTCAGTCGCGCCCAATGCGGCGTAGATGCACCCCTGGTGCGCGTAGAAACCCATATATCCAACGGCTTGCCCGCGTTCTCCATCGTGGGTCTGCCGGCGACTGCTGTGCGCGAAAGCAAGGATCGCGTACGCAGTGCCATCATCAATTCCCATTTCGAGTGGCAAGAGAAGAGACTCACCGTTAATCTCTCACCCGCTGATCTGCCCAAGGACGGCGGTCGCTTCGACTTGCCCATTGCGCTCGGTATCCTGGTGGCATCCGGGCAGGTTCCCGAGCCCGCCCTGGCAGGAATGGAATTCATCGGCGAGTTGTCGCTCAGCGGCGCACTCCGGCCTATCGCCGGCACCGTGGGGGCCGCCATCGCCGCCAGTCGCGCTCAGCGCAGCCTGGTCGTACCGGCGCTTTCCGCCGCCAGCGCCGTGCTGGTGCCAGACGCAAAAATTCTACCGGTAACCAGGCTACTGGAATTGACCGCCCACCTGAACGGCACGCAGCCGATTCAGCCGGCTACCACCCAAGACCATCATTTTGCAACCAACTATGCCGATCTGGCTGATGTCCGGGGCCAGCCAGTGGCGAAAAGGGCCCTGGAAATCGCCGCCGCCGGCGGTCACAACCTGTTGTTTTGTGGCCCTCCCGGCACCGGCAAAACCATGCTGGCCAGCCGCCTGCCGGGTATTCTGCCACCCCTGCTACAATCAGAATTGCTACAGCTCATGACCATACGCAGCGCCCTGGACCCGCTACTTTCCCCTGAAAATTGCTGGCAGCGACCGTTTCGCGCACCCCACCACAGCGCGTCGGCAAAGGCCCTGGTGGGTGGGGGCAGCGATCCCAGGCCGGGCGAAATCTCCCTGGCGCACTGCGGAGTCTTGTTCCTGGATGAGCTGCCGGAATTTCCCCGCGCGGTTCTGGACGTTCTGCGCGAACCCATGGAGTCAGGCAATATCACCCTGTCGCGGGTCTACCGACAGGTGTCCTACCCGGCTCGCTTCCAACTGGTCGCCGCCATGAACCCCTGCCCCTGTGGCTTCGATGGCGACCCCCAGCATACCTGCCGCTGCACGCCCGACCAGATTCAACGTTATCGGCAACGCCTGTCGGGGCCCCTGCTGGACCGCATCGACCTGTTGCTCAACCTGCCCCGAATTCCCACCAGCCTGCTCACCAGGCGAGCTGCCAGCGAAGAGGGCTCGGCCCCGGTGCGCGCTCGCGTGGCGGCCGCCAGAGCGCGGCAACTGGACCGGGCCGGTGTCATCAACAGCCAGTTGAATCAACGGCAACTGGAAGCGGATTGCGCACTGGCCGGCGCCGATCAGAAATTGCTGGAACAGGCAACGGACGAACTGGGCTTGTCAATGCGCGCCTATCATCGAATACTCAAAGTCAGCCGCAGCATCGCCGATCTGGCCGCTAACCCACAGATTGATCGAAGCCACCTGATCGAAGCCATGGGCTATCGCCAGCTCAACCTGGAGCAAATCGGGCTGTGATCCCGGGGCATACGCCACATTGGAACATGACAGAAACTTAACCGTCTGGCACCCTAGCGAGCGCTGCTTTTTTTCGTTAGACTAATGACTATTAGTTCTTAGTTTTTTATTGTATTGGAGACAGACATGCGCAGCTGCCCCTTCGCCAACCTGGTAGATCCAGACACCTACGCCCGGGGCATGCCCTACGCCGAACTCAGGAAGATTCGGGAGCAGGGAGCCGTGGTTCATATGCAGGACCCGCGCAAGGGCGTCCCCTACTGGGCCATTACCCGGCAGCGGGAGCTGGATTTCGTGTGCAAAAATCCGGCCCTGTTTTCCTCCGCCGAGAAAGGCCCGTTTCCCGAGGAGTACGACGATTTCCTGATCGAGGAAGTGCACCGCAAAAACATCATTGGCATGGATCCGCCTTTCCACCAGAAAATGCGCCGGGTGGTACGCAATGCCTTCACCCCCAGGACCGTGGATTCCTACGAGGCGAGCTTCCGCGCTCATGCCAGGCGCATTGTCGATGCCGTGGCCGGGCGCGGTGAATGCGAATTTGTCGAGGAGGTGGCTGCCGAACTACCCCTGATAGCCATCCTGGAACTGTTGGGCGTACCGCTGGAGGACCGCAAGAAATTCTACGACTGGACCAACACCATGATTTTCTCCGATGACCCGGACATGGCCATCGATGAAGACGCCGGCAACGCCGCCGCCCTGGAGGTGATCATGTATGCACTGGCGCTGGCAGCAAAACACCGTGAAAACCCGCAGAACAATATCGTTGGCGCCCTGCTGGACGGCGAGGTAGAGGGCCGCCACATCACCGAGGAAGAGTTCGGCTGGATGTTCATCCTGATCCTGGTGGGTGGCAACGAATCCACGCGTACGGTGATCTCCCAGGGTATGCGCCTGCTGATCGAAAACCCGGACCAGTTGCAATACCTGGTAGACCACCCCGAGGCCATTGCCAATGCCTGCGAGGAAATCCTGCGCTACAACACCGCCTTTATCGCCATGCGCCGCACTGCAATGGAAGATGTGGAACTGGGTGGCCAACAGATCAAGAAGGGTGACAAGGTACTGCTGCACTACCACACCATCAACCACGACGAAGCGGTGTTCGGCGACGACGCCATGACTTTCGACATCCACCGCGCCGAGCGCATGCCGAGCCTGAGTAAAGAGCATCGTTCCTTCGGTATCGGCCAGCATTTCTGCATCGGCTCACACCTGGCGAGGTTGGAACTTCGCATCATGCTGGAGGAAGTCATACCCCGGTTGCGCAATCCGAAGTTTGCGGAGGATCCGAAGTTTGTGCGCTCGTTCTTTGTTAATGCAATGAAAGAGATGAGGATTAACTTTGATCCGGAGCTCTGATCGAGTCTGTGGTCCCGCTAGCGGGACCACAGACTCAGAAAACCGCAATTCCAAACCCCGAGAGATGGTTAGCAGAAAGCACCGCTGTTAGAATGCCCCGCTTTTGTGATACGTGCATCCTCGTGAACGATCTCAACCCCCGCCAGCGCGAAGCCGTCCGTTATATCGACGGGCCGCTGCTGGTCCTGGCCGGCGCCGGCAGCGGCAAGACCAGTGTGATCACGCGCAAAATCGCCTACCTGATTGAGCAGTGCGGTATCCGCGCCAGGCATATTGCCGCTGTGACTTTTACCAACAGAGCCGCGCGGGAGATGCGCGAGCGAGTGCGCAAGCTGGTTAGGGGTGATTCCGCCGAGGGATTGTTGGTGAGCACCTTCCACCAGTTGGGCCTGCGCATTATCCGCGAGGAACGCAAGGCGCTGGAGTTGAAGAGCGGTTTCTCGATTTTCGACAACCAGGACAGCCAGACCCTGCTGCGCGACATTCTGATCCAGGAGCACGGTGCCGAAGGCGACCAGGCCAATCTTATTCAGCAGCAGATTTCCAGTTGGAAGAACGACGGGGTGCTGCCGCAACAGGCCGTGGCGGCGGCTCAGAGGCCGGCAGAGATGTTGTGCGCGCAGGCCTACGTCCGCTATAACCGGGCCCTGCGCGCCTACAACGCCCTGGATTTTGACGACCTGATCCTGTTGCCGACAGTCCTGTTTCAGCACCACCCCGAACGTCTCGAAAAGTGGCAGAATCGCATCCACTATCTGCTGGTCGACGAGTACCAGGATACGAACAGCAGTCAGTACCAGCTGGTGAAGCAGCTACTCGGTGTCGGCGGCGGGCTCACCGTGGTCGGCGATGACGACCAGTCCATCTACGCCTGGCGCGGTGCGCGACCGGAAAACCTGGCCCTGCTGCAAGCAGACTTTCCCGGCTTGAAAATCGTCAAGCTGGAACAAAACTATCGCTCCACCGCTCGCATCCTGAAAGCGGCCAACACTCTGATCGCCAATAATGCCCATGTCTTTGACAAGCAGCTATGGAGCGAGCTGGGCCCGGGTGAGGCACTGCGGGTGATTCGCTGCACCGACGAGCATGCGGAAGCGGAACAGGTGGTGGCAGAGATCCTGGATCACCAGTTACGCAAGCGCACCCGCCTCGGTGAGTACGCCATCCTCTATCGCAGCAATCACCAGTCGCGCCTGATCGAACTGGCCTTACAGCAACAGCAGGTGCCCTACCAGATGAGCGGTGGCCAATCCTTCTTTGCCCGCAATGAGGTCAAGGACATCATGGCCTATCTGCGACTGTTGATTAACCAGGACGACGACAATGCCTTCCTGCGCATTGCCAATGTCCCCAGACGCAAGCTCGGCACCTCAACCCTGGAGGCGCTGGGCCACTATGCCAACAGCAGCGGCATGAGCCTGTGTCGCGCCGCCGGGGGTGTGGGTGGGGAGTTGCCCGAAGCGGGCCGACGACGCCTGCAGGAATTTACTCACTGGCTGGAAACAACGCGCAGACGCTGCCAGGGTAGCGGTGCTATCAGTGGCATTCGCCAGATGCTTCGCGATATCCAGTACGCCGATTGGCTGGACAGCATCAGTTCCAGCGAAGAGGTGGCCGAACGGCGCATGGCCAACGTGGATTTTCTGATCGACAGCCTGCAGCGGGTGGTGCAAGAGGAACAGGTGGATATCGAGGAATCGATTTCCCGCTTGGTTCTGCGCGACCTGATGGAACAGCAGGAGGAGGAAAAGGCCACCGATGACCGTGTGCAACTCATGACCATACACGCCGCCAAGGGCCTGGAGTTTCCCCACGTCACCATTATTGGTATGGAGGAAAACCTGCTGCCTCATCGCAACAGCATCGCCGACGGTAATATCGAGGAAGAGCGGCGCCTGGCCTACGTGGGTATCACCCGCGCCCGGCAAACCCTGACCATGACCCTGGCCAGCAAGCGCAAGCAATTCGGCGACATCATCGACTG